>JBLNDH010000363.1:0-6703 GCA_050261455.1 Bacillota bacterium | reverse complement strand
CAACGTTACACCGGCGCCGCCGACCCAGGCTCCGCATATACATACAGATGATGAAACAACGGCGGGACGCGGATCACGGGCCTAAGCCTTGGCCTCCATCTGGGCTGTGAAGGTCTGGATGACGATCTTCCCTCCCCGGATGAGATACGTGTCCGTAGCCAGGGGGACGCGGTAACGATCGGATTCGGCCGACCAGACGATATAGGCCAATTCGCCCTCCACGATCTGCTGGAGCATGGTGAATTGAGTGGCCGATTGAAAGATGTCCTTCAGCAGCGACTGAAGTACCGGCCGGATCTGGGCGTGACCGTGCAACGTCCCCGTGGGCGTCAGAAGGAGAGCATCCGGAGCATAGTCCGAGAGGATGGTCTCCACGTTGCCGCTGTCGAATGCTTCCAGATGATGATTCAGTACGGCTTCCGTCATTCGGGCTTCCGGTGATGGCATGGTCGAGTCCCTTTGTGATGAGGGCCAGCATACTTCGCTTCTGATCAGGGGCCAGGGATGGCTGATGGATTCGGCTGACCATCCCACGTGAAACCCTATCCTCCGACGATAGACTCGGCAAGGTGACAGACAAGCAGCACGATCATCGTGTAGGAGAGTGTCGTGTTGCAGATCGCTACGCCGAAATGGGCTACTTGGTGTATGTGGTGACCAGCCCAATACCGTCGAACATGATGCCCGTGGATCGTCTGTTTCAGCCCCAACGAGATGCCAGTCCATAGACTTCTCTCGAGCCCGTTTAGTGGCGGCCCGCAGGGCCGCGCTCCTCCCTCTGCCCCCCAACGGGGCCAACGGACTGCACTTGCATCGATGATGCATAGTGTTCTGTCAGCAGGGGGGTGATGTTCGAGATTCCAAACACACCTGGGGAGATCCTTGGGTGCGGAACTAGTAGGACCAAGCTGCCGGTCATGCCAATTGGCACGACCTGGGTTGGCTTGGAAGAGATGCGTTCGTCGCACCAACGTAAGTTTGCCCAGGCATGACACTCCAGAAGTGTCACCGTGATGGGATCGACTCCGGGGTTCCCAGCCTGTGCAATGCTCCGCCGGCAGAAGTCTGCACGGAACATCGTTGGCACGATTGGCCTCGATGGGCGGCTCAGCTTTCTTTTCGTCTCCGGGTTCCTCGATCGATTTTGTTGGGGTAGCCCGGTAACAGCAGGGGGGGGCAGGTGAGAACGGCCGGTAGGGGGGAGATCGCGTGCGAAATCAATCCCTGTTACGAAGAAACCCCTGGTTTCCCAGGGGTTTCAAGTGGAGCCACGGGGAATCGAACCCCGATTTGCTGAATGCGATTCAGCCGTCATCCCTTTAGACCATGGCCCCGAATTTTCATCCATCTTAGCCAAAGGAAACGAATCGTCAAGCCGTGTGACTGCAGAGGCTTTCCGCTAAATATGTAGCGCAATGCCGCTTTGTCACGAAAACGTCATCTTGGGGGATTATAATACTTGAGGCAGGTCGTCAGGGACGTAAAGAACGAAAAAGGGAACTGGCACAACGCCGGGGCCATCGTGGGAATGGCAACCTTCGTATCCATAAACACGAATTGATCCAGCCTGCTAACATGGGAAGTCGGTGGGTGTTTCTTGTTGCATGATGCTCCCTGCCCCAACCATGGATTCAGTCAGTTGCCCGGGCGGTCGATCTGCATGTTAGGAGGAAGAAACATGGTTAAACGGGAAACGGGGGTTAGTGATCGGGACTTGGATCAGTTATCGTCGCTATTTCGCCTTTTGTCCGATAAGACGCGGCTATGCATTCTGCTTCGGTTGGCTAAAGGGGAGCGAAGCGTAAAAGCCCTGTGTGCGGAGTTGCAAATGCCCCAGCCCACCATAAGCCACCACCTCGGGCTGCTTCGGATGAACAATGTTGTCGGTAGCCGACGTCTGGGCAAGCAGATTATCTATACCCTCAACGGCCACGATGGTTCGCAAGACCACTCCCTCATGGAGTTTGCCGTGCATCACTTGGCTATCCAAGTGAAGCCCCGACCTCACTGACCATCGCGTCCGAGTCCCGCTCCCCCTTGCCGCTTCCTCGGGGATTCGCCGCCGCCGTCTCGCCCGTTGTTTAGGGCATCGGCTGTTGCAGTTGCGGTGAACTACGAGCCTGCAACTTGTTGTAGAGTGTCCGCAGGCTGATACCCAGTGACTTGGCTGCTGCGGTCTTGTTGCCGTCGTGTTTGCGGAGGGCCTCTTGGATCATCTGCCACTCAACTTCGGCAATGGTCCCTTTCGAGCCCTCGGCTGCTTCCACCATTCCGCTCTCTTCGGCCATCGGTGCCAGCGGCAAGTTCAAATGCTCGGGCATTAC
Organism: Bacillota bacterium; assembly: GCA_050261455.1. Taxonomy (GTDB): domain Bacteria; phylum Planctomycetota; class Phycisphaerae; order Tepidisphaerales; family Tepidisphaeraceae; genus JAPLNB01. Next base: position 4,379 of record JBLNDH010000363.1, on the reverse strand, counting down.
CTCGGCTTGGTCGCAGAGAATCTTGGCCCGCTCAATCACATTCCGCAGTTCCCGCACATTGCCGGGCCATGGGTACTGCTGCATCGCCGTCAGTGCCGCAGGCGAAAAATGCTGGGCGGCTGCTCTTGGCACCGTGGTGATGTGCAGCAGGTGCTCGGCGATGGCCGGTAGATCGTCCGAAATCTGTCGCAAGCAGGGCAGGTTCAACTCGAACGTCGCGAGCCGGTAGAACAAATCCTGCCGGAACCGGTTCGCCGCCACATCCTTCCGCAGGTCTCGGTTGGTGGCCGCGATAATACGGACATCGGTTCGATATGCTTCCGTATCCCCGACGCGCCTTGCTTCATTACTTTCCAATAGCCGCAGGAACTTGGCCTGCATCTCCAGCGGCAAATCCCCGATTTCGTCGAGAAACAACGTGCCACCTGTTGCCGCCAGGACCAGCCCCCTATGGTCGCGGTCGGCCCCCGTAAACGCACCCTTGCGATGGCCAAACAGCTCGCTCTCTGCCAGTTCCCGGGGCAAGGCGGCGCAATTCACCGGGACAAAGGGTGCCGCCCGTCGCATACTTTGAGCATGGATCATGCGAGCGGCAACTTCTTTGCCTGTCCCGGTTTCTCCGCAGATCAGCACTGAAGCATTTGTCGGTGCTACCCGCGCGATCAGATTCTTCACTTGCACTAGCGCCGGGTTGGAGCCGATCAGTTCAACATGATCCTGCTGGATTTGCTGCCGCAGCACGCGGTTCTCGTCACGCAGCCGCTGCTGTTGCGAGATCCGTTCCAGGTGTTGCTCCAACTCCGCAATGCGGCAGGGCTTGATCAAGTAGTCATAGGCCCCCATCCGAAGGGCTTGAATGGCGGAATTCAAGTCGGCGTTTCCTGTCAGGATGATGACTGCCGTCTCGTCACCCCGGGTGGTGACCTCTCGCATCAACTCCAGCCCGTTGCCGTCGGGCAGATGCAGATCCAGCAAGATAACGTCGAACGCCCGCCCGCGGAGCTTGGCCCTCGCCTCATCAATGGAATGGGAAAGTGTTGCCTCAACAAGATGATCGAGCTCGCTTGCCCATAACCGGGCCAGTGAACGCTCGTCCTCAACAACGAGGAGGCTAAGCCGGTGCGTATTCACTTGATGAGTTCCGTCCGATTGCTTTGGCAGCCCCGACTCTGAAAATCGACCACCTTTTTCGGCATCCGCCGCTTGGTCAGAGCGATGCATGTCGGGACGATGTTGTTGATACTTACGCAAATATCGCGCCATAAAGAAGAAGTGCGAAATCTGACTCCCTAAACTGTCGCTGCCGCCAGCTTGTGCATATTCTATAGTCACCCCATTGAAAAATCTGCATATTACGCAGGGAAATAACGACTTAGTTCATGTCCCACCGTGAGATGGCATGTGCCGTTGCTCAGTTTGTCATCGCCGGTCCGCTGGACAGGCACGTCTCCGACCACTACAATAACTCCCTGATCAGATATGAGTTCCCGTAGCTCAATTGGATAGAGCGTCGGCCTCCGGAGCCGAAGGTTGCAGGTTCGACCCCTGCCGGGAACGTTTCTAATACCCAACCGATTCAGGATTTACCGAAGGGCCCCATGGGGCCCTTCGGCCGTTTATGGGCTTGGCGCTATCCGCGAAGCTCGGTGATAAGGGCATCGGGGATTGGTGTTCCTTTTAGATGGCCAATCCGAAATCCTTCGGCAAATGCAGGTGGTAGGAAGCCCAGGGGGCAGAGGGGAACCTTGAGTCTGGGCAGGGCTCTCGCCCTCCGGTGGGTCCCGAGAGCAGGTTCGGGCCTGTGATGGCGGCCATGTTCTCCACCTCTATTAGCGTAAAACGGAGCACTGTATCACGCAGAAAACCGAAGGAATGCGGAAATGAGCCATGTCAGCCTATCCCTGGTTGAGAACGGCCCCATTTCCGCCGGTCTTCATCCATAGACTCATCAGCTCGCTCCGGCTGCACACGCCGTAACGGCGGTAGATCGCCTTCACATAGATGTGCACCGTATGCCGGCTGATGCCCAGCTGCATGGCCACTTCCTTTTCCGAGCACCCCTCCAGCAAGGCCAGCAGGACCTGACGCTGTCGCTGCGGCAGCCGATTCGGCAGCGAGCCGCTGCTTTCGCCGAGACCGGCGGAGCGGTGGGCATGGTGCAGCGTCTCAAGCATCGCTAATTCGCGATCGCTAAAGGGCGAATTGGAGGGGCCACGATGCAGCGACACACTCTCGCCCTGCTCCGGGTCGCACAGATCGTAGACAGAATAGACGGAGCGGCCCTGGTGCAGAAGAAACATCGAACCTCCCGGCCGGCTGCAGGGGGCCGGGATGGCCGTAGCCTTGAACTTGGCCGAGAACGGCGGCACCCAGACATGGCCACCGCTGCCGCCCTGTGGGGGCGAGGCTACATCCTGTGAGATGACGATTGCCAGTGGATGATCGCCATGCTCGGCAAAGTAGACGGCATGACGTGCGGAAATCAGCTCCAGACACTCACGCAGCAGTTCTACGATGTGCGCGACGAGTTCCTTCGGCGGCACCGGCACTGCCCCGTTTCCCGATGATGCATTGCGCAGATTCACGGTGTGTCTCCCCCAGGTTATCGATGCCCGACCCGGCGATCCGCGGGGGATTCGGCCCCGTGAACGCCCGGCCCGGACTCTCAGGCTTGCCGCCCTCTCACGCAGCGACGGTGCAGTTTCGCCCTGCGGGCGCAACCAGCCCGGTCCCTGCTCACATCAGGCAATCCCCATCCTTCGTTGTGAAACATCCTAATGTCAGGACAGACATGACGCACCTTTTCCTCTCCCAACGAACGCCGCACCGGACGTGAATCGGTCGGGCGACGTCCAGGACCCCCAACACGCTGCAGCCCCACGCGGAATGCTGCAGCATCTCCACCCCTAATAGATGCGGAAATCCCCTCACCCATCACGCATAATCGACATACTCCCTACCGCCGACAAAGGCGAGCGTCTGCGTGGCTCTAAACAAACCGCGATGCCGACCGCAGTTGAACCCGCAGCAATCGCAATCCTCGGCAGCACAGCATCCGCACTGAGCCACAGGTGCGGCCCGTTCGCTTGGCGACGGCGGCGATGGGCAGGCCCCCCAGGTAATGCAGTCGGATCGCCTGGCCATAATCGGCAGGGAGATTCTCAATGCCCCGCTGCAGCGCCACCGTCAGCTCTCCGAGGGCAACCGAACGGCTGGGCGTCTGCTCAGAAACCGCCAGCTCCTCAAGCAGTGCCTTCAACGATCCCCTTTCACGCCCATCGGTCTCCGTGCCAATGAAGTGCCGGCCACCCCGGCGGATGGTCCGGGCCATTCGAATCACCAGCAGCACCTGGTTGCGGGCAATCTGGATCAACCACCCGTACGCCGCTTGGGGCTCCGTAGCCCGGATGCTGTTCATCCGCCGAAAGACCTGGAAGTAGACATCCTGGAGAACGTCCTCCGGATCGAGGATTCGCCGCACATAACTGGGCAGGTGCTGCCGGATATAGATCAGCAGGGGCGCCCGCTGCTGGAGAAGGAAATATTCCAGGGCATCGGCATCGCCAAACTTGGCGCGTCGAATCAACTGCTGATCGAGATCTCTTTGGCCCATAGGTGCGCAAAGCCGCCGCCTCCCGGCGGCCCTGGCCTCCCGATAGCGCTATCTCGCGTCGGCTGCCTCCGTTGCAGACGAGCCCTACGCATTCGGTCTGCTGGCATTGATCGGCCCAGGCTGATCAACGCCCTTTGCACACGCTCCGCTTCCTCGGAATCCTCTTGGCTCGGCAGTTGCCCGGAACGCCTTCGGCACGCAGCGATTCGGCGAAAGTCCGCAGCTTGACCCTGCGGCTCCTCCGGTGCCGCCAAACCTGCAGGAAAGTCAGCTCCCTCTCTAGCCGGCTCGGCCAAAGTCATCGCTACCCGCACAGCCGATATCCGAGTGCCTTCGATAACCCCGATTCGTCGGCCGCCTGCAACGGCAAGGCAACCGGCGATGCGACGCACCGGTCAGCCCTCACACGAAGTCGCGAATCAACCGAGCAAGGCCGAATAAATTGTGCGTTATGCTGATGCTTGAGGCAAATTAATAGTGGACGGAATTGGCCTCGGTTTGCACCGGGACTTCGGCGGTGCCATGGAGTGGGACCGATGCGGCGAGCGGGCCACTGCTGCATCTGCGTGATTTCGTACGCCTGGCCCGCTCATGTGACGATTATGATTCCACCTCGGGGGATATGCAAAAGGCAGATCGGGAAGGGACAGAAGAGGGCGGCTCAGTACACTATCGGGCCAACCACCACCGGCTCTTCCGCCCCTCCCGACGCCATGGCATAGCGGGATTCCCTGCCCCTTTAGGGCGATCGGTGCCCGGATGTCAC
>JBLNDH010000362.1:0-2617 GCA_050261455.1 Bacillota bacterium | reverse complement strand
CGCTTTTGCCCAAGCCCTGCCGGTCATCCGCCATCGCGTCGAACGCGATCTGAACTTGCCCGGCCTCGAGCGAAACAGAATCCTCGCCGCCATCGTCCGCCTGCTCGACACCACCTTCATTCGCGTAGGCAACGACGAATACGCCAAGGAAAATCATTCATTTGGCCTGACCACCATGCTCAATGAGCATGCCAACGTTCAAGGCTCCACCATCCACTTCCAATTCCGCGGCAAGAGCGGCATTCATCATGCGATCGATCTGAATGAACCCCGACTCGCCCGCATCATTCGGCGATGCCAGGACCTGCCCGGTTACGAATTGTTTGCCTACATCGATGACGATGATCAAGTCCACGACGTCGGCTCCGCCGACGTTAACGACTACCTCCGCGAGATTACCGGCCAGGACTTCACCGCCAAGCACTTCCGCACCTGGCACGGTACCGTGCTGGCGGCCATGGCCCTGAAAGAGATGCAGGCTTCCCACGCACAGCGTCAGGCCAAGCGGAACGTCGTCCGCGCAGTCGAATCCGTTGCCCAACGTCTGGGCAACACGCCCACCGTATGTCGCAAGTGCTACATCCACCCCGTTGTGCTCGACACCTATTTGGACGGCTCACTCGTCCAATCCCTCAAGCGGCGCATCAGCCATCTCAATGGCTCCGATTCCCCACTCACTCTCGAAGAAGCCGCGGTCCTGCGATTGTTGCAGGATCGACTGAGCCGCGAAAACAAGCGCCGTCCCGCCAAAGTCGCCTGACGGGTTCTCTACGCTCGTGGAAGTAATCGCGCCGCGTCGATGTCCGGGCTCGCGACAGGAACAGCAGTGCAAACAACGCCGCCAGCAGTACAAACAGAATCCATCCGCGCCTTCCCTGCCGGCAGACCTTCCGTCCGCACTGCGAGCAGAACCTCGCAAACCCAGGCAACTCCGTTCCGCAAAATGGGCATTGCCGACGCATCACCACATCATGATAAGCCCACGCCGCCATATCGCCAACGCGGGATCAGCCCTCCTTCCCCAATTCCCCCACACGCCCATCGTGCCCCCATGTCTAAAAGCCCAGGGATGCATCCCTGGGCTCCTTCGTATCGGCCTCTCTTCCGCCGGTACTCGCGCCCTATAATTGAACCAGATATGCCCTCAATGACGACTCCAACTCAGGTCAGCGACCCGATCAATGCCCGCATCCTTGCCATTTCCGAGGACAAAATCCAAGGGTTTCTCCCCGATCCCTTTGATGAGATCGCTCGCCGGACGGGCCTCGATCCCGCCCTCGTCGTCGAACGCATCCAGGCCATGCTCCGCGCCGGCACCATCCGACGCGTTCGCCAAACCCTGATGTCCACCAACCTCGCCCGTGGCTCCCTCGTTGCCTGGCAGGTCCTGGAAGACAAACTTCACGCCGCCTTCGACTACATGTTCCAGAACGATCCCTTCTCCGGCCACGTTGTCATCCGCTCCACCGACGCCGCCATCGCCGGATCAAAGTATCGCCTCTGGACCACCCTCAAGGTCCCCCAAGGCTACTCGCTTGCCAAACACTGCGAATTCCTCGCCGCGCAGACCGGCGCCACCACCTTCCGACTCATGCCCGCCAAACGCCTCTTCGTCCTCGGTGTTGGCCATGTCCGTCGCCGCACCCTCGAACCCGGCAGCAAATCCGACCAATTGGCCGATGTCACCAACACCGATCTCATCCAACTCACCGACCTCGAATGGCGTGTCCTCATCGCTTTAAAACGCGAGTTCGAGCCCGATGAAATTCACTCCGACCTCTGGCAGCCCCGCGCTGCTGAGGCAGGTATCCCTCTGACCCAGTTCTACAACATCGCCCAATCCCTCAACGCTCGGGGCGTCATCGGCCGCTTCTCCACCTTCCTTGAGCACGTCAAACCCCTCGCCACCGGCGAACGCGTCACACGCTTCAACGCCCTCTTCCACTGGGCCGTTCCCCCCGGCCGCGAAATGGATGCCGGCCGCCAGGTTGGTCGCTTTCACATCCTCACCCACGCCTATTGGCGCGAAGGTGGCCCTGAGTTCGGCAACGTCAACATCATGGCCGTCGCCCATGGCCAGGACAAAGACCTCCTCCTTGCCCACAAACAAGCCATCGATGACCACCTGCAATCCGTCAACATCCCCGTCCTCTACACCAACGTCTTCTGGGGTGGCCGCAGCGAAATCAAACCCTCCGAAATCTCCCCCTTCGCCTACCGCGACTGGTGCCAATCCCACTCTCTCAACCCCGAATCCATGCGTGAATGACCCCATTCCTCTTCCCCAATTGGCAATTGAGAATTGTCAATTCTTAATTGCCAATTAAGCGATGTAACTCTCCTTCGCCATCCGACCCGAATAAACGCTTGCGGTTTCGCGGACCCCATCCCGCTGACTCGCCGATCCTCGATCCCCATTTCGTATTACCCCACGCTTTCCATTCATAACTCCCCAAACTCTCGACCTGCCCGACCCATCTGTTAGACTACCCCAAGCGTGATAGCGAGACTCGCGGCCAACCACCTCTCTTCAGGAGCATAAGCCCATGACTCTCAGCGTGCCGGAAGGTAGTCCAATTGCTGAACCGACCACCCCTGTCCCGCCCACCCCATCCAC
>JBLNDH010000361.1:0-2576 GCA_050261455.1 Bacillota bacterium | reverse complement strand
GGTGATGGCTATGATCGTGGCTCGCGTGCGTGTGGGCCTGTTCATGGTCCTGGTGATCGTGGTCGTGATCCATGTCTATATCCTGAACCGTTATTGACTGCGCGACGGTATCCCGTGAGATGAGTAGATGCAAGTTGATGGAACGGGCGGCCACCGGACTTGCTGCCGGGGAAGCCGGGGCGGCGCTATGCTTTGCCCCGGCATGAGAGAGGGAGGGGCGAAGGAGCTTATAGTGGCCTGGAAGGCGGTGTGGCGAGTTGAACGGGCGAGAACTGCTCTACGTGGATGCGATGGGACTCGAAATCGAACCATTTACCTCTCTGATTTGCGTTCCTTCAATAGCAGGCGGGCGGGAGAGCACTTTGCGGCCAGTCTGGTTATAATGCTCCTCGATGGCCAAGAAGAATCAGACGCCGCCGAAGGATTTCGAGGAAGCCCTTAAGGAGCTGGAGGAGATCCTCGGCCAAATCGAGCGAGGAGAAGTAGGACTGGAGGAGAGTCTGGCCAAGTACGAACGTGGCAGCTTTCTCATTCAGCATTGCCAGGGGATTCTCAACAACGCCGAGAAGCAGATCGAAGTGATTTCCAAGGGTCCCGACGGAACGCTCAAAACGAACCCAATTCCGGAGCCATCGGCCCCTTAGGGTTTCTGGCCCGTTGGTTTCAAATCTCGTGGAAGCCTGGGTTCTCAGGTGGCTACACTCGCATAAGATAAGGGAAGGATTGACCTTGGGTACTGCAGACAATAATTCGGCGCTGGCGATTCTCAAACGGGATGGAGAGGAAGTATCGCAGTATTTCGAGCGGGTTTTCGCTCGTTATGGCCAGGCTCCATCCAAGCTGATGGAAGCCATTCGGTACAGCCTGCTGGCCGGTGGCAAACGCCTGCGGCCGACGTTGGTGCTGGAAACCTATCGTGCCTGTGCCGGGCAACAGAAATCGGGCAGTTATGCCTCGGCCCTGGCGGCGGCGGGGGCGATTGAGCTGATCCATACCTTCAGCCTGGTTCACGACGATCTGCCGGCGATGGACAACGATGATCTCCGGCGGGGCAGGCCGACCAATCACAAGGTCTTCGGCGAGGCAATGGCGATCCTGGCGGGGGATGGCATGACCACCATGGCCTTTGAGGTTTTGGCGATGGACGCGACGCCGGCGCTGAGTGGCCGGCTGGTCGTGGAATTGGCGTCGGCCAGCGGTCCGGAAGGGATGATCGGCGGCCAGGTCCTGGATATGGAAGGGGAGCACAAGACCCTTTCATTGGAGCAGCTTCGGGAACTGCATCGGCGCAAGACGGGCGCTTTGCTGACGGCCTCCTGCCGCTTGGGCGCTATTGCGGCTGAGGTTTCCGAGGCCAAGCTCAATGCCATGACGGCCTTCGGCCAGCACTTGGGTTTGGCATTCCAGATCGTCGATGACCTGCTGGATGTGACTTCCACCCCCGAGCAAATGGGCAAGGCGACCCACAAGGATGCGGCCAAGGGGAAGAACACGTATCCGGTCCTGTTGGGAATGGAAGCAAGCCGCAAAGAAGCCGCTGCCCAGCTCCAATCTGCTCTGAATGCCTTGAGTGTATTTGGGGAAAATGCCTCGGCGCTGCGAACTTTGGCCCGGTTCGTTGTGGAGCGGGAGAACTAAGGAAGGTTTTTGTTAGGAGCGAACTATTGCCGAAATCCGACGTAAGGTATTGTTGGAAAGGTACTAAGGGTGTAAAGATGCATGGTAGCAAACTTTCCATCGATATCGAGGCGTTGTTGGGTGGCGAGTCGATCCGTCGTGTCCGGCTGGGGGAACATTGGTTATACTCAGCCGTAGATTTGATTCGGGCCGTTACCGAACGGTCGGACTCGGCAGACTATTGGGAAGATCTGAAGCGTTGGGAGCCCCAGTTGGCGGCCCTTTGCCGGAAGGTGAAGGTGCCCACCACCGACGGAACTTGGGTCCCAGTGGAAATGGTCAATGCTGAGCAGGCTCTCAGGCTGTTACAATCGGTGCATTCGCCTAGAGCTGAGCGAGTGAAGATGTGGCTGGCGGAGTCGGGCCGGCAGCGGATGGAAGAGGCGGCCGATCCGGAGCTGGCGATTAAGCGGACGCGAGCGCTGTATGAGCAGCGAGGATACTCGCGTCATTGGATCGAGAAGCGGTTGAGGGCGATCGGCACCCGGCATGAGCTGACCGGACAATGGTACCGCCGGGGTGCGACAGAAAACGAGCAGTATCGGGCGTTGACCAATGAGTTGACGACGGCTGCATTTGGCATGGACGTGCAGGCGTACAGGCAGTACAAGGGTTTACGAACGGAGAACCTCCGGGATCATATGAACGACCTGGAGTTGGCATTGACCATGCTGGGTGAGACGACGGCAAGCATTCTGCATCAGGACCGCGATTCGAAGGGCATTGAGCAACTTCAGCGGGATGTGCGGGATGCCGGTGAGATTACCAGCCAGACGCGGCAGGAGATTGAGCGTCGGTTCGGGAAGCCGGTGGTCAGCCCAGAGAACAACTTAAAGCCATCGTTACCGAGGCGCAGCCGCCCGATGGCTCGGATTGCGAATCGGATGGTCGGCCAGTAA
>JBLNDH010000360.1:0-2623 GCA_050261455.1 Bacillota bacterium | reverse complement strand
GGCCTGGGCAGCGCCTGCACCGTGTACTTCTCGCTCCGCCCGTCGTTCAGCCGAATCACGTACCGGAACGACTCCTGCACATTCTCCACCGTCCGCACAAACCGCCGCGATTCCTCTTTGGTCGGCTCAATGCTAAACGTCTGTTCCCGCCCCGATTCATAATCCAGCTTCACCCGCCCACTTCCCGGCACCACCCCCCGCGCCACCGCCTCCAGCGTCACATCGTCGCCAATCGCAATGATCTTGTTCTGCGTCACGCACTCCACGCGCGTCTGCCGCGGCACCGGCACATCCACCAGAAACACCCGCTTGAGCAGATCCCCGCTCATATGCCCCCCATAGACAAACCCGGAAATCCCCAGCAGCCCAATGAACCCCGTCAGCGCCCCCACCCGCACCACCGGATCCGCCTTCACCACCTCCGCAAACTCCATCGGCCCGGCCAATTCCTCCGTCTGCCGAATCATCGCCTTGGCCAGCGCCTCCGACGCCCCCGCCACCACCCCTCCCGGCCGCGATAGCTGCACCGACGCAATCAGCCGCGTCCTGAACTCCGGCACCGCCCGCTCCACCATCAGCGCAATCTCTTCCTCATCCGGCCCGAACACCACCGGCCCGATCACCTGCGTACACAGCACATACCCCAACACCACCAGATCCACCGCGAGCAATCCCGCCCGCACCCCGTACGGAAACTCCACCAGCCAGTCCAGCACCATCCCCCCCGCCACCAGCAACATCGCCAGCCCCATCAGCCCCGCCACGCCCGCCCCCACCGCCACCAGCGTGTGCTTCCGGCGAACCGCCGAGATCTTGTTCCGTAATACCGCACTCATACTCGCGCCTGCCTCCCCCTCACTTCAGCTGCGACATCTTCCGCAGAATCCATTCGCCGCTCAGCACCAGAATCATCAGCAGGAAATAAAACGGCGACGACCACAATTCCACCTCAAACGTCGATTCCAGTCGCTCGGCCTTCGATCCCACCTTCTCCGGCAGCTTGTACAAATCCTCTTCCCGGAAAAACGCCCCCCCGCTCCGCTGCGCCATCTGCTGCAACAGCGCCTCATTCATCGCCGTCTCCGACAGTTCCTGCCTCGGCTCGACCACCGAGAACTCCAGCTTCGTCGTCTTGTCATGCTCTACCCACAGCTCGTAATTCCCCGCCGCCGGCGCAATCAACTCCCCGCGATACATCCCCGGCCGATCCGGAATCGCCCGCAAAATCACCTCCCGCGCCTGCCCCGACGCCGTGCGGTCCTGATACGTCGCCCGCACCGCCGGGTCCTTCATCGGCTCAAACCCCTCGGTATACAGCCGCCCGAAAATCGCCACCTTGCTCCCCGTCGTGTAACTCTTCTGATCCGACGTGAGCTGCGTCCGCTTCGATGCCCCCAGCAAATGCGGCAGCGCCATCCGTTGCACCATCTGCCCCCACAACGTCGTATGGTACCGGTCCCCCGCATTCTTGCGCCATCGCCACAGGTTGTCCGTGCCCACATAGAGCACCTGCCCCAATCCATACTGCTGTGTCGCGATCACCGGCATCTGCCCATAACGCGATGCCTTGGCCAGGTCCGGATCCACCACCAGCACCTCCGCCGCCGGCTTCGTCCGCGCCACCTTCGCCGTCCAGTAGATCGTCGGCAGCCGCGCCCACACCCTTGCACTGTCCGATTCATTCTCCGCCAGCCGCAGCATCGGATTGCTCTTCCCCCCCGGCGTCAGCTCCAGCTTGATCGGACGACTCGCCACCAACATGGCCGTCTCAATGAGCGACTCCAGCTCCACCGGCAGCATCTTCTCAACCGCCGTCCCCCGATACGCCCCCGGCGTGAATCGCTTCCCCGCCAGCACAATCACCGACCCGCCAAACTTCGACACGAACTCATTCAGCGCCTCCAACTGCGCCGCCGCGAACGTCTTCGGGTCCACATCCCCCAGGATCACCACGTCATACTTGAACAGGTCCTCTTTCTTCCGCGAGAACTCCGGCAAATAAGGCGTCTTCTCCCCCCGCGCAATGCTCGAATCCCCTTCCAGGAGCACAAACTTCGCATCCATCCGCCGGTCGCGCAGCAGGATCGCCTGCACATACCGGAATTCCCACCGCGGCGTCTGCTCCACCATCAGCACCTTGATCTTCGAATCGATCACCCGGATCCGCTGCGTCGCCGCGTTGTTGTCCTTCACCACCTCATCCTCACGCGGCGGCACGTACGCGCGAATGTCATACTCCCCCTTGGTCTTGGGCGTCAGATTCGCCGTAAAAAGCTGCTCCCCATCGGCGCCAAACGTCACTTCCTTCTCCACCTGCTCCGGCCCCAGATGCACCATCAGCTTGGCCGACTGCCCCGCCATTCCCATCGAACGCACGCGAACCGTGATCGGCACCTCGTCTTCCGCGAACGCCACCTCCGGCGCGAAGATTGTGCTGACGATAATATCCTTCGGCGACGTAATCCCCACCCCATAGATAAACAGCGGCACCTTCTCCTGCCCCGCCATCGCCGCCGCATCCAATGGCTGCACCCCGCTGTTGTTCGCCCCATCCGTCATCAAAATGATCCCCCCCAGCGGCTGCCCGCGTTTCCGCGAAATCACTTCCTCAATCGCATCCCCC
>JBLNDH010000359.1:0-6832 GCA_050261455.1 Bacillota bacterium | reverse complement strand
CCGCGAGAGCTTGGTCCTTCTCGACGTGGAACTGACCGGCATGAAGGAACCCGGCCCCGTCCACCTCATCGCCAGGATGCTCGATGAAAAGGGACAGGAGGAGAAGCGATTCGAACGCGATATCATCGTGAACACCAAGGACCGCGCCACCATCAAATCTGCCTGGAAATGGCACAACCCCCGTCTCTGGGATCTCGGCCAGCCCAATCTCTACACCTGCGTTGTTCAGGTGAAGGGCCTGGGCATTTATGACGAATACACCCAATCCTTTGGCTTCCGCGAATTCTGGATCGAAGGCCGCAAGTTCTTCCTCAATGGCAAGGAATTCCGCCCGCACCCTGCAATGGATGTTGGACAATCGAGCGATACAACCGCCGAAGTCCTTGCCGGCCAATTCGATAGCCTTCTGAAAGCCGGCTTCAACATCGAGGACCTTGGATCCATCCCGCTCAACCAGCGCGGCATCCCCAATGACCGCTATTTCCGCGCCGACATTGCCGATCGCCAGGGCTGGCCACTGGTGGGCGGTGCCGTGCCCGTCCGCGAATTCATGGTCGATTCCAACTCCCGCCTGATCTGGGAGGACAGCGACAACAAGAAGAAGTGGGAAGCGGCCACGCTTGCGGATCTGAAGAAGATGCGCAACCACCCCTCCATTCTGATGTGGTCGCTGGATGCCAACTTCTTCGGCTTCTCCCAGGATCAAAACCCTGTCCTGCTCGGCCAGCGAGATTGGACGCCCGCCGATCCTTGGGCGGCCAAGACTTGCGATTTCGGCAGAGAAGCCATTGGCATCCTCCAGAAGTGCGATTCCACCCGCCCCATCTTCAGTCATCAGGGCGGCTTTGTCGGCGACCTTCAGAGTCTCAACACAACCCTCTGCCTTGCACCTTTGCAGGAGCATGAGGAATGGCCCAGCCATTGGGCCCAGAAGGGTTTAACCCCCTTTATTCCCATAGAACTTGGTATTCTCCAACACGGCACTTTTATGCGGGGCCGGGCCGCGCTTCACCAGACTGCCCAAACCGAACCCCTCGTGACGGAGTTCTCCGCTATCTATCTGGGCAATGAAGCCTACCGCATCGAACCTCAGGCCTATCGCAACGACCTCAAGCACAAGTTTCTCAGCGACCAGAGCTACACCTCCTGGCAGGGCAATTCCTCCATCGAAAGCTCCCCTGCACTCCAGAAGATCGAGAGCCTTTTCGTCACCAATACCTGGCGGTCCTGGCGCACCTGGGGCGTAACCCCTGGCCTTCCCACAGGTACGGCTTTGTCCCCCGCCCTCCGCACCAGCAATGCTCCGACCCTCGCCTGGATCGCCGGCCCCAAGGACGCCTTCACCGCCAAGGACCATACCTTCACCCCTGGCCAAACCGTTCATAAGCAAGCCATCCTGATCAACGACTCTCGCGATCGACTCGAATACTCCTGTAAGTGGAGCGCCACCCTTGATGGGAAGCCTCTTGTCTCTGCCTCGACGGTGGGAACCCTGAGCCCCACCCAGACCCTTGCATCCCCCATCGAGTTTAATCTCCCTGAAGAGCTGAGCTTGGCCAAGGTGGATGGCGAGATCCATCTCCAGGCCACCCTCGGATCGGAAACCCACGAAGACCATTTCGCGTTCCGGGTTTTGGCCAAGGCGGAGCCCAGTGAGTCGCAACTGGCGATCTTTGATCCCCCGGGCATGACGGCCAAGATGCTCGAGCAGCAAGGCTACAAGCTCACCCCTTGGAAGGGCCAACTCGAGGCCCCGGTGGTCGTTATCGGCCGGGAAGTGCTCTCGCGTGGTCTGAAGCTTTCCGGGGATCTAGATGCCTATGTTCGCGAAGGTGGCCGGGCCCTGGTCTTTACCCAGCACCCTGATTGGATTCGCTCGGCCCTGGGGTTACGCGTGGCCCAGCATCTACCGCGGCGGGTGTTCCCTGTCTCGGCTCAGCATCCTGTTGTCGCAGGTCTGGATCCGCTGGACTTGCGTGACTGGGCTGGGGAATCAACGTTGATCGAAGCCTGGCCGGATGCGACCAAGACGGATATGAAACTCGGGGCCCATGAGGTTCCCTATTATGGGTGGCATTGGGGCAATCGGGGTGCAGTCAGTTCGGCGGCTATTGAGAAGCCCCACCGGGCCGGGTGGCGTCCGATTCTGGAATGCGAGTTTGACCTGGCCTATACGCCCTTGATGGAGTTGGACTACGGCAAAGGCCGTCTTGTCTGGTGCACCCTCGACTTGGAGGATCACGTTGGCTCCGACCCGGCTGCGGCCAAGTTGCTCCACCAACTGGTCACCTATGCCGCAAATGCTCCCTTGCAGCCGCGGTCTAGAAGAACCATTCTCATTGGCAGTGATCTGGATGCGAGTCAGCTCGATGCCTTGGGCGTCGAGTACCGTCGCGAGAACGATCTGGATCCCTCGGCGGACCTGGTCATCGCTGGAGCGGAAGCCAGCATTGATCGGACTGCCCTGGAGGCCTATATCCGCGCGGGAGGCAAGGTGTTCTTCCTGCCGACCCGCAAACCGGCGAGTCATCTCGGCGCAACTTTGGTCAGGGCCGACTCTTTTGGCGGGTCCCTGGAGATCCCGGATTGGCCAGAATGCGAGGGGCTAAGCCCGTCGGATCTTCGCTGGCGGACGGATAGTGCAGCCTGGTTGATCCAGTCGCCGGGACAGGTGGGCGCGAAGGGGTTGCTGTCGCGGGTGACGATGGGGAGCGGGGTGGCGATCTTCTGCCAGATTGATCCCAATTCGCTCAATGCGGATCAGCAGACTTACTTCCGTTACACCCGATGGCGGCAGACGCGGGCAATGAGCCAAGTGCTGGCCAACATGGGAGCTACATTCGCGCTGGACCGGCGATTCCTGCAACCGAAGTCCAAGGACGAAGCGAGGCCCATCGAATTGGACGATCGCTGGCGGGCGCGGATGGTCGTGACGTTCCCGCCGGTGACGGCTCCGGGCAGGGTCTTGGAAGATCCAGGGATGAGCGAGGAGGCCAAGGCACTGATCAAGCCGGATCTGGATCATAGTCAATGGCAGCAGATCAAGATGCCCACGTTCTATCGGCCGCTGAGCAGCGGGGATGGGGAGGCGGTGTTCCGCAAGTCGGTCCAACTTCCCAAGTCGATGGCCAACAAGGAGTTGGTCCTGTCGCTGGGAGCCATCGACGACTTTGATGATGTCTTTGTGAATGGGGTGCGGGTGGGCGGAATTGATCGGAAGAACCCCACGGCCTTTAGTACCCCCCGGGTCTATATCATCCCGGGGAACCTGATGAAGGAAGGGAGGAATATCATTGCGGTTCGCGTATGGGATGGGCAGGGCAAGGGCGGTTTTGCGGGGCCAGCGAAGGCGATGTTCCTTCGGCCGAAGAACTGGAAGCCATCGGCCGGGTTCTACCATGGCGATTATCGGGACGATTTTGAGTTGGGCGACGATCCGTATCGATACTACCGGTGGTAGTTTTTTGATCCACCGGGGACCGACGGCGGATCCACCGTGGGCACACGCCGGACCTCCCGGGACCACCCCGGGCACACCGGAAACCACAGGAGCGACGCAGCGACTAAGCGACAGAGCGACGAAGGGCGGAAGAAAGGCGATTGTCAAAGAGCGTACAGCAGAGCGGCCATGGGGCCGACTCTCAGGTGTGCATACCCTGGCGGGCGAAGGGAGTCAAGCAAAATACCGCCGTTTTTGTTAGAGGGATGGATGTAGATGGAGCGGCGACGGGGGATGGGGTCCGGGGGCTCTTTAGCGGGCTAGAATGGGGGGATGTCACTGTTTTGGTCCCTGCTAGCGGTGCCGTTGTTGATTTCGCTGAACGCATTCTTTGTGGCCAGCGAGTATACGGTCGTGGCGATTCGGCCGGCACAGATTGAGGGGATGCGGGGGCGTGGGCAGCGTCGGGCGGCGAGAGCGATCGAACAGCTGAAGGAGAATCCAACCAGCGCTATTGGGGCCATTCAAGTCTGCATTACGATGGCGAACCTTCTCTTGGGGTGGGTTGGCGAGCCAGCGATGTCGGCGATTCTGGCATTGTTGCTCAGCCCGTTGATTCAGTTGTCGCCGGGGGTCTTTACGTCATTCTCGATCGCGCTGAGCTTTATCATCGTCACGCTGTTGACGGTGGTCTTCAGCGAACTGCTGCCCAAGGCGCTGACCCTGCAATACCTACCGACCACGGCTCGGCTGACGGCACTGCCGGTGCTGGCGATTCAGAAGGCGGTCTATCCGCTGGTGTGGGTGATGAATCAACTGGCAAACCTGGTCACTCGGCCATTGGGGCTGGGCGATGTGGAGGAGCCGGAACGGCAGCAGATGACGATTGATGAATTGCGGATGATCACAACGGATGCGGCAGCGCATGGCGTGCTTACGAGCCGGGAACGTTCGCTGATTCTCAACAGCCTGGCGATGGGGCGTCGAACGGCGCGGCAAATCATGGTGCCACGCACGCGGGTGGCGTACCTGGATCTGCAACGGTCGATGGATGAGAACCGGGCGGTCATGAACGCTTACCTGCACAGTCGATTGCCGCTGTGCGATGGCGGGCTGGATCATGTGGTTGGGGTTGTGCATACGAAGGAGTTTCTGACGGCCTACCACGCGGCTGGGGAGAGTCCGGTGCTTTCACTGATTGCGCGGCCAGCGGTATTTGCACCGGAGCGGATTCCGCTGGACAAGCTGCTGGAGGTCTTCCGCGACAACCGGACACAGATGGTGTTCCTGGTGGATGAGTATGGGGGCGTCGAAGGGATTGTGACCTTGCAGGACGTGGTGGATGAGCTGGTTGGGGAGATTGATACCGTGCCGGCGAGCACGGCCGGGTCGGGATCGGCAACGACGGCGCGGCCGGGCGCCATGGTGGTTGGCGGGGAGATGCCCGTGCATGAGCTGGCCGAGCGGATCGGGCGGAGCAACTGGGGCATTTCGAGCCCTGCGGCAACGGTTGGGGGCCTCATCATTGCCGGTCTTGGTCGGTTTCCGGTAAGTGGGGAGGAACTGCAGGTTGACCGCGTCCATTTGCGCGTGCTGGAAACCGAAGGGCGAGTGGTTCGACAGGTGGAGGTGAGGTCGGGGGTGGAATCGGAAAGGGATATCGATACGCGAGTGGACTAGTAGAAGCCAGGACATTGTTTCATTAACAAGAGGCAATTCTGGGCCGTAGAGCTCGAGAAGGGGCGAAGAGGATTTTGTTTTATACTCCTTTGCAAGAGGCAGGAGCCCGGCCCTGCGGGCCGCCGCTAAACGGGCTCGGGAGAAGTCTATGGACTGGCGTCCTGTTGGGCGTGAAGCAGACGATCCACGTGCATCATGTTGAAGATGCCCATGCTACGTTTTTGCCACGGATGGGGCACAGATAGGTTCCAGTAATGGGGGAGGGCCGGGCAAAGGGGAGAAGCACGCCTGGAGCTGCATGGGCGGGTGAGCCCATGTCACGGTCGCGCACGGGCAAGATGCCCGTGCTACGGTGTAACGCAGACTCGCAACAGGGAGTCGGCGGAGGACGGGTTCACGGCGTTTACTGAGGTTCATCCCGCAGGCATCGGGACAGGCTCAGCAAGATCGGCTGGACTCGGGGGCAAGAATGCCCCCACTCGCCCAGCCGTGGCAGACACGAATGATCTGCCCCACCCCTTTCAGGTACTACCCGGCGCCAATGGCGCGAAGATCAGTAATTGGCAATTCTCAATTGCCAATTGAAGAAGGGAGGAGGGAAGGAACGAGACGGGGAGGGACCTCTCGGTCCCTCCCCGGAGATGGATTCATTTCTGGAAGACCCATGCAGATTCAGTTCTGCTTTTTGCTCAGGTCCTTGAGGTAGATGTCTTTGAACTGGATGAGCATGGGGGGGCCGGCGTGAACTTGGAAGGCGAGAATCCCTTCCATGGCCCGCTTGGTTTCCTGCTCATCGGTGACGTCGGCGGTCACTTTGCCATTGATCATGTGAACCAGGTGATTGCCGTGGGCAGCGATGACGTAGTCGTTCCACTCGCCGTCGTGGATGCCTTGGCGGATTTCCTTGGGGTCGGCGGTGTCGCCGGTGGCGGTGATGTGGCCATCGGTGTCGATGACGACTTTCTTGCCGATGTTGCAGAGGATGCCGCGGCCACCTTCTTCGTAGAGGATGCCGGCATAAGTTTTGGCGGCATCGAAGTCGGCCTGGTAGCCATTAACGACCCAGCCGCCCTTGTCCTTGCTGCGGTACTGGATGCCGGTGTTGCCACCGACGTAGCGGAAGCGGAGGCGCAGTTCGAAGTCGCCGACCTTGCCGCCGCGCCAGATGATAAAGGTATTGGCCTTGGTGGGGTTTTCGGCGGTGGTCTGGCCGGTGATGGCGCCATCGCGAACGGACCAGAACTTGGGATTGCCATCCCAGCCGGTGAGATCCTTGCCATTGAACAGGCTTACGAAACCCTCGGGCGCCTTGTCGGCGGCGTTTTCGGCTGCCCGGATGGTTCCGATGAGACAGGTCAGAGCGGCGAGTACGGCCGCGTAACGAAGCCCATTGCGCATGCGATATCCTCCTTCTTGGTCAGATGAGACTGATTCAGATGCTCAGGTAGTGATACCAGCGGCATTGTGTAATGTGGCGATGAATTTGGGATGCGGGTGGGCCCCGGGATGAATCCCCGGGCTTGGAGACGTGGGGGCAGGGTGGGCGAAGGGAATCCCGGGGCGTTGGGAGGAAATTTTTCCCCACCGGCGGCGCCGTGGGCTTTAGGAGCGGAAACAGTCTCGCGGCAGTTTCGGTTGGGGGGGCATCTATTGCGCCGAACCCTCACCCCGACCCTCTCCCGGAGTACCGGGCGTGGGGGAAAGAGGAGCAGG
>JBLNDH010000358.1:0-12655 GCA_050261455.1 Bacillota bacterium | reverse complement strand
GTGGCGACATTGAATGCGCGGCCGCAATCCCCAAGCGCTTCCTCGGCCCGCGTCAATTCCGCCTCCAGCTCCCGCACCCGCTTATGGGCATCATCCACCGCCCGCTGCAGCTCGGCGAGCTTTTCCGCCGGGCTGATTTCCGCCTGCAGGGCGGCAACCTGCTCGACGGCCGCGGCGTCGTCCATCACCTGTTCGTCGCTCAAGCCAAGCTCCTCAATGAGCGACACCAGCCGCTGCTGGTCCTTCGCCCCGAGCTTTTCGTTTTTCAGGAGCAAGGTGCGGTACTGCCCTTGGGCAGCCTGCCGCCTGCTCTGCTCGTCGCGGCGTTTGGCGGTAAACACACCGAGCACGCCGTTGATCGATTCAGTCAAACTCATAACGGGCCTCCTTTGGCCGGTTGTTGTGGCCGCAGGACCCATTCCCGCGGCAACAGGCCACCGCCCGCGGCAACGCGCCGCGGCGTCGGTCCTGTTCTGTGAAATGAAAAGCGAGGGCGGGGCATTGGGCCACCGCCCCCACCGGAGCCTCAACACCTCTTCGACGCGTGACCAAGAAAGGCTGGGGCACGTCATCGGTTGTTGGTTTGGCCATCCCCGCCAAATCTGCATAAAGCGTGTGGGCTCCATGCCGTTTCACGCCTGCCAGCCAAGCGACACCGTTGATTCCTCAAGGCGTTATGCAGATTATGCAAAGGGTCTGAACGGCCAAAACTTTCGCTCAATTCGACCCGCTTCGACCCGCACCCCATACCGCACCCGGAAGGACCCGTTCATAAGTCCAGCATTTGCGTTCCACGAAGAATAAGGACTTACGTTCGCTCCGCGATTCCTAAGTGCAGTGTTTTCGAGGAACGGAAACCAAGGACTTACGAGCCGCGCCGATCTCTGCCACCAGTGCTCGCTGGTCGCTGGCGGACGAGGGCCAATGCATGCCGCTGCCAACATGGCCCGCGTTGGCCTGCACGCGCGGAGCAGCGGGGTTCGGCGTGGCGGGGGATCGATGGTGCTTCGCCTGGTCATCTCCCAACCACCTCCACTCCCCTCCCTCCCCCCCCCCTACCCACCCCGCCCTCACCGCGAGAAGAATGCAAAAGGCACCCGGCGTTGGGCGCGTCTCACCGGGTGCCCCACGAAAGGTCAACGCATCACCGCCGCCGCAATTTCCATTTTCGCCGCGTCGGGCAGGAATCCCTCGACGGCCCTGCCTTCTCGGATCGCCGCCGCAATCCGCTGCCCTTCCCGCTCCAGGGCCATGCCGTCGGCGACGACAGCATCACGCTTGCGGGTCGCCTCTTCCAAAGCCCGCTTCGCTGCAGCCACAGCCTCGTTCAGCCGCTCAGCCTCGTCCCCCAGGCGTTTCCGCTCCGCGGCCACGGCCGCAGCCCTGGCAGCAACATCGCCGTTGGGCACCGTCGCCCGCAGCTTCGCCAGCGGCGCGTACCGCCGGGCCGACTCCAGATCAGCATCGACTTGTTTCCCGGCATGGAACGGCTCCATTCCCTGGGCACCGACCGCCAGCAATTCCGCGAGCTCCTCGACCCGCTGGCGATCAGCCAGCTCCCAGAATCCGCCTGCTGCGGCCGCCGCCATCGCTTTCCAATACTTGCCTTCGAACGCCTTTCGCCCCGCCGGCGTCTGGGCTTGTTGTTTGAGCTCAGACCATCGCTTTCCGTCCGACGCTCGCCGAATCCGATCGCGAACCGTGATTTCCGCTACCATGAAAAAGCTCCTTGCCGCCCAAGGCGGCCAAATTGATTTCAAGAACTGGCCCGGTGTCCCCGCGGACATCCGGGCCACGTGAACAAGTTGCTTGATAATCCCCTTCGCCAACCGCCCCAGCTCGCATGCAGACGCGTCCTTATCGCGTGGATGGCCCGGAAGTCATCCCAACCACCGATCGCGAAGCCTGGGGTAAATGGCATGGGGTTTCAGGATGTTCTGAAGACTCAGCAACCGACAAACACCGCAAGCCAAGCTCTCGTTCCCCCAACTTGAACAGATGATGCAACCGAACTTCGGCGGGGATCGTGTCCGCCGCCGCCTCAATAGTCAGCATGTACTGCTTCTTTTCGCAGATCACTGTTTCCGTCTCCTGTCCCTAGAATGGGTCCACATCCCCCACTACCCCTGCGGGCCCGTCGTAATCGCTGATTCGCTGGCGGGCGCCGTCGTAATGCAACGGCACGGTACCCGGGGCCCCGTCTTTGTTCTTTGCAATAATCGCCTCAAGCACGCGGTCATAGCTGCGAGAGTCGTGCTTGTAGTAATCCTCGCGGTGCAGCAGAATCACCGTGTCCCCGTCCTGCTCCAGACTGCCGCTGTCGCGTAGGCTGGCCAGCGTCGGCCGCTCCTTCCCGCCCGTGCGATTCAACTGGGCAGCCTCGATCCCCGCCACGTTCAATTCCTTCCAAACCCATTTGAGTTCGGCGCTGATGGTGGACACCTGACGTTCCCGGTTCTCATCCATCTCCGCATCGATGATGTGCAGATGATCCACGGCGATCACTTGGCATTGGTGCTCGATCGCGAGCAGGTGAACCGCCGCCGCGATCTCACTGAGCCGCCGGGCGGAATCGACGATGAACACCGGCAACTTCGCCACCGCCGGCAGCGCCTTGCTGATTTCCTGCCATTCGCGATCGTCGAGGGTGCTGAACGCGATGCGGTTGTTGGGGATGCCCGATTGGTTAGCCAAGACGTTCTCGCCGATCTTGTGCCGGCTCTCCTCAATGCTGACGATGCCGAACGGAATACCTTGGCCGGCGATGTTCTGAGCCAGTTGTTTTATGAGCAAGCTTTTGCCCATCCCCGGCTTGGCCCCGACAATGGTTTTGCCGCCCCGCCGCAATCCGCCGATTACCCGATCCAAGTCCCGCAATCCGGTCGGGATTCGCAGGTCCTGCCCGCTTTCCTTCCGCTCCACAACCTCGTGAACCACATCCTCAAGACGATGGACAACGTTGGCCTTGCCAGAGGTCGCCAGCTTCACCGCCGTTTTACCCAGGTCCATCACCAGCGACTGCGCCACATCGCCCGTGGCTGGGGCGTAGGCCTTGGCGATGAACCGGCTGCACAGTTCAATGCCGCGTCGCAGCGTGGCTTTCTCCGCAATAATGGCGGCGTAATGCTTCGCGTGGGTGGCCACAGGGACGGAATGAAGAAGTTGGGCCAGGTACGGCACGCCGCCCACCTCCTCAAGCACACCCGCCCGGGCCAACGCCTCGCGAACGATCACGGCATCAATGGCTTTGCCGCTCGCGTGCAGTTGGCAAAGGGTCTCGAAGATGATGGCGTGATCGGGCTGATAGAAGCAATCCCGGCTCACCAGGGCTTTCACCGCCGCGAACGTCACGCGGTCATCCCCGGCCAGCATGAGGCTCCCCAGCAAGCACATCTCCGCCTCGATCGAGTGCGGGGGAAGGCGGTCCAGCTGCTCCTGTTCCGTGTTCATGGCCTACACCTCCCCGTTGATCAGCAGCCGGGTAACTGAGCCGGATCGCGATTCGTGACTTTCCGCCACCGTGAACCGGTTGATCTGGTTCACCAGCAATGGCAAGGGATGTCGCTGCTTCACGATGAACGGGTCATCACAGCCCAAGAAGCGGTCAACAATCGCCACGGCCCGCGTCAGGGTTCCCCCGGCGGCCTTGAGAAGGTTGGATGCTGCCACGCCATCCTTGGCCGCCATCACGTACTCGGTCCCGTACTTGGCTTTCCATCCGCCAACGAAGTGCCGAATCAGCTCGGCGTGATCTCCGGTGGGTTCCTTCCGGGGCTTTGAGGCCTTGGTGGGTACCGTCTTCTGGGGCTCGTCTGGGTGGGTTTCTGAGGCCGTTCCCGCGTCAGCGGGTATATATTCCTGTTCCTGTTCCTGTTCCTGTTTTGCCAAACTCTTCGCCAAGGGTTCGGCAAAGGGTTCGGCAAAGGGTTCGGGAAACGCTCTATCAAACGCTTCGGCCAGAGATTGGCGTTTTTCGGCCAAAAACCGACGAATTGAGATCATCGCCTCATGCTTCAGGGGACATTCGGGAATCTCTTTTGCGACGGATCGCCAGCCCAACACCACGTTCGGGTTTTCCGGTTCGTTGTATCGGATGGCGTTGGGAAGCCACAAAACCCGGGCCTTCCAATCGGCCTTCGCCATACCCTTTTCAGAGAGTTCGGCGAACGCTTTGGCAAACCCTTTTGGGTCCCATTCCAGGGCCTCCGCCAGGGCCATCTCGCCTACACAGGACAGGCCGGGAATGGCCGTCGTGTGTTGCCCCGTCAGTAGGTACAACCAGAGCGATTGCCCATTGGGCTGAGGCTTCGACAACTGACAGAACTTCTGGTCTGCGTATATCGACGTAGCTACTTTGCGGTAACGGGCCATGGTCAAATCTCCACACTCCCGACATAAGCAGCAATAGCCTTGTCATACTCCCGCTGGTCGTACCTCTCATCCGGCGCATCCAAGCCACAAGCCCGGGAAATGCTCCCTTTGGCTGCGTCGTACGCCGACCAGGCATCGCCACCGGCGCCGACAGGGGCGAAGCTGACCAAGACTCTGACAAGGTTGGCGACATCGGGACGAAGGCCCGCGGTGAGCGTGAGAGCGCGGCGAGTCATCCGCCATTTTGATTGCATCTTCGGCAGATAGATGCGACGATGCTTCATGATGGTCTCCTTCGCCGCCGGTCGCGCCTGCGAATCGGCGGCCTTCTTGTTGGCGTTCAGACTGCTGCCGCCCCCTGGGCGGTGTTTTCGATCGTCCTCGACAGCCATTCGCGAACGGCCGAGCCCGGGTAACGCACCAGCCGGCCCACTTTCACGAAGCGAGGCCCACGGCCTTGCATTCTCATGACGGCCAGCGTGTTCGGTTTGACTTTCGCGATGCTCGACAACTCATCCGGCGTCAGAAACTCTTCGAGCTTGATAGAGTTCATTCACATCTCCTTGCGGCGTGTACCGCATTGGGACCCGAGATTTATGTGGGGAAACCAACCGCCTGGCTCGGGGGCGAGACCGGCTAACGCTTGCAGGCGGATGTGATGTGCCCATCTTCTCACCGGCGCAACTCAACCGATCGAGACGCTTGGGCGAGCACACCTATTCGATTGTCAAAGAGCACAACTCAACGACGATCAACGATCGTCGCGTGTGCATTTAAGCAATCTCGAATGCTCAATCGAAATTGGTTTTAGTTGGGAACGAGAATCACTCGGAAAAACCGAGCGATATTGCGTGTCGGCGCAACCGTTGCGCAACGGTTGCGCTCAGGTGCGAGTGGTTGGGTTCAACTTAACGTGACAACCCGGGCAGTATTCTGGCGAGTTCTGGCCATCGTCGAACAACTTATGGCACCTGGGGCACTGCCAAGACACTCGCGATTTCTTGGCGGGAGTGATGGTTGGGGCTTTCTTGGGCTTGGGCGCATGCTCCCTCGCGAACTTCCGCACCCCGGCAGGATTGTATCGCCTGTCCTTACCCTCTCCTGTGAATCCAATCTCTGCCCTGTGCTTGTAGATCACGCCGCGGTTAATCTTCGTTTCATCCTGAGCTTGTTTGGCCGTCCACCATCCAGATGGCTTTAGCTCGGCGGCAACATCCGCCGCGGACCCGCTTGCGTCAATCTCTCCCGCTGCGGGTAACGACGCTCCGACATTGATTGCCGCAGGTGTCGCCGCTCGTTCAATGTGGTCGATCAATACCCCAATGCCCACCTGAGCGCATAGGAACACGCTTCGGCGATAGATGCAGACTTCGCCGATCTCGCTGAAATGTACGGCTCGCCAGAGGTATGAGAAGCCATCGGGATATTCGACGTGGTCCCATGGCTTTTCTGGCAGCACCGGCCAGCTCTCACCCTGGCAGGACTGGCCATTAGGCAGGCGAATGGCTGGCCGTCCCAGCCTCTTCCCATCCAGAGCAGTGCCGGGAATCGCGCCATCATCCTTGATCAATTCCCCTCGTTGAGCCTTTATGGTGGGGATACTGTACTTGTCGCCAAGCCAGTACATCCACCAGAGCAGCGCCCCGGCCTTGCCGTGATCGAGCAGCCAACCCGGAATCTCCGGCAGCCCATAGAGTGGATTCCCAGCGATGCCGGCATCTGGCTGGCCGGTTCCATCGTCAAGTAGGTCGTAGACTTGGCCGGCAATCCGGTCGAACAACTCCGCTGCCTCGATATCTTCGCCGAAGTAGAAGCCGCAAGGCGTGCCTATCGTCGAGTAGTGCTGTTGGAATGGCGCCCCGTCCGCGATCACGGCCTTGAGGTATTCCCTTACGCATTGTTGGTCGTGAATAGCGGCGCCCTCTAGAACGGCGTGGTATAGCCTGCCGTACTGTTGTCCCGCCGCCCTAAACTGGTCTTGCGCGGATTTCAGGGCTGCAATGATTGCTGCCTGTGCGGAATCGCTCATCTCTCACCGTCTTTCCGGGTCGGCCCGGCGGGGCAATGGACGGTGAGGAACATTGCCGCCGCCGAACCGCTTGGCCGGTAGCTAGCCGGCCTTCCCAGGTCATTCATACGCCATTTACGATCTAGTCCGCAAGAGCGCCCGACCAGCCGGCAGGTTTTCAACCGCCTATCCACGGCTTCGGCCTGGACGTTTCCGGGATGCCTTCTCGGATCTATTCCGCTCAAGGCGAGTCTCCCGCCACTCATCGTAAGCGCGAAGGATTTTCGTTCGTTCCCGTGCGCTCGCTCGGACGAGATGCAGCATCGCCGCAGCCAGGTACATTCGGGGAGTGACATGCAACCTGAAACCTGATCTATCGACGTACTCCCTACTGCTGGCTTCCTCGATGCGATGGGCAAGCCAGCCAATATCGAACTGATCCCCGAAAGCTTGCTTGAAGTGCTTCCAAGCCGCCGGCCTTATAAGCTCCCGCTCATCGTCGTAATTGGTGTCATCCCGTCGCGGAGTGTTCCCGCGTCGCGAATTAAACCGGCCCATGCTATTCCTCCTTCCCGTCTTCGGAGTGTCATTCTCCCCCGACGTTCGCCAAATGCCCCCACGTCGCAGCCACCGCCAGCGCCAGCTCTGCCGCCAGCAAATCGCCGGCAACCGAGGTTGATACCCAGATGATCTGGTTTTTCAAATCAATGTGCGTCACCCGCAATACGCCATCCCGGCCGCGGAATTTTCCCGCACAGCGCAGGACGCGGAACGACCGCCCGGCAATAGGGACGCAAAACGGGGTATTGCCAAATCTCATTGCTCGCCTCCATTCCCGAGGATCTTCGCCTTGGCTGCCTCGAAGTCTTCCCGGAATTTCACGTTCTCATCACTGGGCAGCCGCTCCCGATCCGACGTCATCAGGATCAGCAGGCATCGCCGAATCACGATCGGCCAATCGGTCAAAGGCACATCCAGGGGAAATGAAATAACGCCCATATCGAGGTCCAGCGCGACCTTCCCCGGCTTCTCATCGAGCCGCACCAGCGAGAGCACCAGCCCCCACTTGGATCCGGGTATCGGGATCGGCTCGCCGTTGATGTTGTCTCGGTACATGGAGCCCCCTTATGCCCGGGTATCCTGATCGGTCCCGAAAATCTTGGCCATGGCCGCCTTGAAGTCAGGGCCAAGGGCCAAGTTCTCTTCCTCGCTCAATTTCTCAATGCCGGGCGCTTGTTCCTTCGTGGCAACCGCCGCCCCTGCAGACGCTGCGGCCTGCGCTGCCTCCTCCTTCTCCCGGCGCTCCCGGTGCCAATCGCACAGCGCATTGAAAGCCTTGATCTGCTCCGCCTCACTACTGCGGATGAAGGCGAACATGGCCAGCCCGAGCAGCCACCGAACATCGCCGCCATTGGCCATCTTCTCGAGTTCCACCGCGAACTCGGCGACATCTCCGCCGAACAGAGCCTTGAAATCGCGCCAAGCTCGCGGTTTTCTCATTTTCTTGTCGTTGTCATAGTCCCGCTTTTGTGACATGATGCATTCTCCTTTGCCCCGTTCCGCCAGATCCGCCAAGATGAAGCCGCGCGGGGCATACTTGTTTGATGGGTCGCATTGTAAACACACCTGTTTACCAAAGTCAACAGGCATGTTGACAGAATTCACAGAGGTTGTATGGTGTGCTCATGCTGGACACCGAGAAGATGCGGCAACTCAGGGAGAAACTTGGCCTCACTCAGGAGGATGCTGCAAAACGGGCCGGCCTCGATACTCGCCAAGCGTGGAACAACATTGAGAGTGGCCGCCAAACCAACGTGACGATTGAGAAGCTCGAACGCATCGCCGCCGCCCTCGACGTCAAAGCCAAGGATCTGCTGAAGTGATCTGCCGGCACACTCATGAGCTGTGGGTGGGAATTGCCCTTATTGCTTGTGCGAGCATTCCCCCGACGAGGGCTTTGAAGATCGGACTCGTTCCATAGCGTACTTCTCCACAATCAGTCCGCGCATAGGCAACGCCATCAAATATCACCTCTGACTTCGGCAACTCGCCCACGGGAGCCAAGACGGTCACAGCCTCACGAGGCTCAAGACGGGCAGGCCATGGCTTTCCGTTGGTGGTTTCCGGATCAATTAGAGCTTGCCTGCGTCTATCTACACGACCAAATCCGGCATCGGAAACGGTGACAGCAAACGCGCTCAGGTTCACGATTTCAATGCAGAGGCGAGCTGAGCTTCCATTCTGTAGGTACTCTCGCACAAGATGTGTCTCGCGATCGCCGGAGAGAACCACGCCATTGCCAGCCATGAATGCGAGCTTCGGTACCACCCTCAGTCTGACCTTATCCTTGGCCAACTGGTGCCACGTGCTGATGAATCCCAGCACAGTACCAATAGCTCCGGTCACTGTGCCGACAACTGCCAAAACCTGCGTGGTAGTACCACTGTCAGCCATAAAAGGAAGCCTTTCGTGAGCGGAGCCGTTATTCTAGCGCAGGCCAGCGATCACGCCCATAGCCTCGCCCTGGCATCTGTTCCCCAACCCCTCACCCTGAAACACCAACGCACAATCAGGCCCTCGGATGGCCTGGGAGTCGTCTAAGGGGCAGAATGCGTCCAGGGCCCAGTCAGGCCAGCCGGCAGCGAAAGTGCTGCAACACGCCTACGGCCGGCTCGATTGCCGATCGCTGGGACGGGTATTGTCCGCAATGTCGCACACCACCAGCCCCATCGCGCCGAGGTACTCCAACAGGCCCGCCAGCAGCAGCAGCGGAATTGCGCCGATCACGGCGGCAACACCGGAAACTACCGCTCCCCCCGATCCCGGGCGATCGATAAGGGCTATCGCTCCCGCCATGGCCACGAGCAACCCCAAGCCGAAGAGGATCCAACCAACAATGGCGCAGGGGGCTGCCGCCCGCGAAAGCTTCCTCGCCGCCTTCCTGGCCTCATCATACGTTCCTGATCCGGCGGGCTGGGATTTGGGGGCGAGCCCAGCGTGGTCGGCCACTGGTGTCGCGGCCGGCGCCACGGCGACCGATTCGACGAGGATGCCCATAAGCGCCGCCACCTCCCGGGCCTCCCGCTCATTGTCGGCTTCGAGCATTACAGTCCTGTCCAAGCCGGTCTCTCTGCCGGCCCCTTTGATCGTGAATCGGATCTTCCCAGTTCCTTCCCGTATCATCGCCTCGGCCCCTTTCCGGGTTTGGTCAACCCTTGCGATAGGCGGGAAGAGTATACCCGATGGGGTGATTCCGCCTCACCCCATCCACCCCATTTCATCACAGCGTTACTCGTTGTGTTTCCAGATACACCCTATTAATTCGGATGGACTCCAGATCTCAAGCCCCCCCCTAAGAAGAGGCTACCAAACAAGTGAAATCTACCTCACAATACCTTGACAGTAAAGCAGGCTTAGGATACAAACCACCCGTCTTTCGGTGTTTCCCGTATGTTTGCTTAAGACAATGCGCTTGCGTATTCGCCAAAGACTGAAGTCTATAGGTGGCGCAGGAAGTTGGAACAGCCAGCCTAACGGTTGAACTGCGGCGGTGGCGAAATTGGCAAACGCGCGAGCCTCTCAAGCTCGTATCTTAAGCAGATTTACGGGTTCGAACCCCGTCCGCCGCATCTTTCTAGAAATTTACATTTGACTGCACCGGTGGCGTAGTCGATAGTATTGACATCTGCTTAAGATACGAGCCTCAGAGGCTCGCGATGCCGCCTTGAGAGGGCGGCATCTTTTTTTATGGGCTCCGACAGGCAGTCTCGGACGATACCCATTCGTTATTCCACCTCCCCCGCCGCATCATTCGTCTTCCCGCCTTCCTTCGCCGCCTCGCCCCCCTGTTTGCCGCCCTTCCCCCGCTTCTTTTTCGGCTTCGCCGCGGCCATCATGGCGGCCGTCGCCTTGTTCACCGATTCGCGAACCGGATCGAGGTTCAGCCGGGCATAGATGGCGGTGGTCTGGGTGTTGGTGTGGCCAAGGGTTTTGCCGATGACGCTGAGATTCGCCCCGGTGGCGGCCTGCCAGCTTCCCAGCGATCGCCGCAGATCGTGAATCCGCAGGTCCGTCAACCCCGACTCCTGGCGGATGAGGTCCCAGGGCTTCTTCGGCTCGCTCAGATAGCCGGTTTTGCCGGTACGGGCCGGGAACACGTAGAGGCTCTCAACCCCCGCCTTCTGCTCCGCCTGCCGCCGCTTGAGAATGGCGATGGCCTCGGGCACCAAGGGGACCACTTGGGGATGGTTCGTCTTGAACTTCTCGGCCGGGATCTTCCAGAGCGTGCCCTCTAGATTGAGTTCGCTCCAAGCCATCGACAGGACGTTGCGCCTTCTCTGCCCGGTCAATAAACACAGGGTGAAGAAGTCCTGCCATACTTGATCGAGCTTGGCCATTGCCGCGAAGAGCTTGGGCATCTCCTCGGGCTGAAGGAATCGCTCCCGACTGTGCTCCGGGAATCGCTCGATTCCCTTGGCGGGGTTGGGGTTGATCCGGGCAACATTGAAGACGCAGGAGAGCAGCGCCAACAGGCGATTGGCGGCACCGGGGCTCGTCTTGCCTACTCGGGTGTGCAGGGCCTGCACGTCCTCGTGGGTGATGCTGCCGGCCTTGCGGTTAGCCCAATCCTTGAGATGGCGGTCGTACTTGGCCTGATCTTCCGCCCACGTCCGCTTTTTCGGCTTGGCGTGGTTGTCCATGTACCACTCGAAGACCTCGCGGAAGGTCGCCGCGGCCCGGGCCTTTCGCTTCTTCTCCTGGGGATCGTTGCCCTCAGCGATCTCGCCATTGAGCTTCGTGGCCATACGCCGGGCCTGATCGATGGTGATATCCGGGAATCCCCCCAGCCGGATACGCTGCGGGCGGCCATTGACGCGTTTGTAGAGGTAGAAGGATCGATTCCCCTTATCCGTCACCATGAACGCCAAGGCGGGCACCTTGGCGTCATACAGCCACACCCGGTCTGTGGCCGGGGGTTTCAGAGCATTGAGGATGGCGACCGTAAACGCGACCTTGTGAGGTTGCCGCCGGCCGTCCTCGTGAGCCAGATGCATTGCCGGTTCCATAGCCGTTGCCTCCTGAGGGGGCGTGTTCGTCGTGGGAAGCACGGGACCAACGGAGGATTTTATTTCATCTTCATGCTTTGGACCCACGGACACGCCAAGGGCACTATACCCTCGGTGCTACGCCGGTGCTACGCTCAACATCAATCGGAATGAATTTTGAACCATCACAATCAAGGCGTAAGTCTCGTATTTCCAAGGCTCTATGCTATTTAATCAATTTTGGTCAATTCCCGTCAAAACGCAAGAAATCAGACTTTTAATCCGTAGGTCTTGGGTTCAAGTCCCAACGCGCTCATTGCCCCATCGATATTGCCTGCTGGGCTCTGCCGCGTAAACGACCGCGAGCGGGCCATGGGCGTCCTCCGCTAGAAGGGCCAGGGGGAGTCGACGTCAGTGGAGCCGGGGACGGTGTCGAGGAGGTCTTCGTCGGGGCTGGTGGCATCGTAGAAAAGAGTGTTCTCGCCGACTTTATCGTTGATGAGGTCTTCAGAGCCATCGTTGTTCTTGTTGACGGGGACCCAAGTGCCATTCTGGTAGACGGCTTGGCCTCCAAAAATGGTGTCATCACCGCCGTCTTTATCGTCCGCACTGACGCCATGGGGGTCATGGCCGATGATATCGGAGCCGGGGCCACCAATCAGGGTATCGTTGCCAGAGCGGCCGATGATGACATCATTGCCACCGTTGCCGATGAGGAGGTTGTCGTTGCCATCGCCTTCGAGCCAGTCGTAGCCTGAGCCGCCGATGAGGCCTTCGACGTCGTCGTGGGGAATGTCCTTCTCGCCGGGGATGCCTGTGCCTTGATTGAGGCGAAGCTGCTGGATGCCACCGGGGTTCCACTGATCGCTGTTGCGGAGTGGATTGGAGTAATCGGCGATATCGAAGCCGTCGCCGCCCCAGAGGGTGTCATTGCCCCAGCCACCATCGAGCGTGTCGTCACCGCCGTTAGTCCAGAAGGTATTGGCGATTTTTTGGGCATAGCTGCCGATGAAGTGGTCGTTGCCCGAGCCTCCGATGAGGTTTTCGACATCGCTCATGACATTGTCATTCTCCTTGGGGTCGCCATCGCCGGCTTGATCATCGAGGCTGATGGTGAGATTCGTCGTGCGTGAAGAATAATCGGCCAAATCGGTGCCTGGGCCGCCGATGAGTTGATCGGCGCCGGGGTCGGCCGGGAGAGTGTCGTCGCCAGCGCCGGCGTCGAGGGTGT
>JBLNDH010000357.1:0-2640 GCA_050261455.1 Bacillota bacterium | reverse complement strand
CGGCCCATGGTCACGGTGAACGTCGTCTCCACCCATAATCCCCCGGTATCGGTGGCTCGCAGCGTCAGCTCGGCGCTGCCCATCGCACCGGGTGCGTAACCCAGGATCAATTGCCCGGTGGTGCTATCGATGCGGGTTAAGTCAAACAGGCTGGGGTTTGAGTTGTTCACGACCGTATAGGTCAACTTGTTGTCCTCGTCCTTGTCGTCAGCGAAGGCTGCGAACAGATTGATTACGGTGTCGCTGGCACTGGGGCCGACCAGGACATCGGGAATCCCTCGCGTGGTTGGGGCGTGGTTCACACTGTACCGCCGGGCGTTGATTCCGGTTTCGGATTGCCAGGCAACGACGAAGTTGCCCTTGGCATCGATGGCAACATCGGGAGAAATCTGCTCACGGACCGGGCAATCACCGACGAACAACTCCCCTCCCTGGGCGACGCCCGCGGCGTTGTAGCGTTGGGCATAGATCCCGATCCCGTCCGCGCCGGCCCCGGCCCAGGCGATGACCAGATCGCCATTGTGCAGGGCGACGGCCGGATAACGCTGGTCGCCGGCGGTCGATGTATTGATGCGAGACTCGCCGCCCTGGGGCTCGCCACCGGCGTTATAGCGGCGGGCGTAGATCCCCCACCCGTTGCCATCCGCACCCACGCCGGAGGCGGCATTGCTGTCCCAGGCGATGACAAAGCCCCCTGCCGCATCCATCGCCACCGCCGGGTCCCGTTGCTCGCCCGCCAGGGTGGCATTGACGCGAAACGCGGGGCCTTGGGGCGCCCCCGAGGCGTTGTATCGGCGGGCGCGAATGTCGAGGTGCGATTGACCAGTTTCGTCGAGTGACTGGCTCTCCCAGGCCAGGACAAAACCTCCGTCGGCGCCCATCGCCAACGCCGGATGTACAGCGCCGGGCAGATACAGATCGGAACCTTGGTGGACCCCGGCCGCGCTGTAACGCTGCAGGTGAATGCCGGAACCGGTTCCGGTGGACGACGTGCCTTTCCAAGCCACCACCAGATCCCCATCGGCATCCATGGCCAGGGCCGGAGCCTCATGCGCATCGCAGGCAGTGTCGTTGATGCAGGCAATCTCACGCTGCAGCACACCCTCGGCGCTATACCACTGCAAGCCTATGGATGAGGCGAAGACACCTGCAATCGCAAAGTTGCCGGCGGCATCCATGGCCAGATCGTTCCACGGTGCTTCCATCGCGATTGTTTCACTGCCGCGCTTTCGAACGGTAGAGCCATAGCGTTGCAGGAGAACGCGCCAGCCATCCGCCGCACGATTTCCGCTCCAGGCGATGGCAAAGTCGCCAGCCGCATCCATGGCAACCCTGGGGGTGTGGAATTCCAGACAAGGCGTGGTGTTTACGGTCAGCAGCGATCCGCCCCGAGCGGTGGAATTGGGGATGGCGGTCTGATTGCCAAAGTCGATCTCGAGTGCCCGTTGTCCCATCCTCAAGGTTACTTCGTACGAGAGGCTGGCGGGGCTGGTCTGCCTCCAAAGCATTTGGGGCAACAAGGCAACGCAATAGGCCCCGGGCGCGAGGCCCATCAGCGCATAGCGGCCATCCGGGCCAGTGGTCGTCGAGATTTCGTCGGTATCGAGGCGGCCGTTGCGATTGGTATCGAGGTAGACGATCCAACCCACCAGGCCCACTTCGCTGGTATCGTGTTTGCCATCGCCGTTCCGATCGTTGAAGACCGATCCATTGATGCTTGGCCAGGCGATCAACCCGGCATCGCAGTCCATATCGGCTTGATTGGGTCCCAGCACAAATGCGGGCGTCCGGCCAGTTGCGGAGTCAGCATCGCTGTCCAAAGTCTCGTCGCCACCCCGATGTGCCGCGGCCAGGATGAACCCTGCCGGCACAACGAATTCGAGCACGTACGTCCCCGATGACAAATCGCGGAAGTCATACCATCCGCCGCTTACGGTTGTCGTGGTGTCCACCATCCGCCCGGCCTGATCGAGCAGCCGTACAGTTACGCCATCCACCCCGCTTTCACCGGCATCCTGCATTCCATCGGCATCCGCATCATCCCAGACAAAATCGCCGACCGACGATCCCTGGGTATTTCGCAAATAACGCCGGGCATAGACGCCCTCTCCGCTGCCATCCTGGCCATCGCTCTGCCAGGTGACGACGAAACTCGCCCGGGCATCCATGGCGATGGCCGGATTGGATTGGCTTTGCTCGATGCGATTGTTGACGCGGAATTCGCCGGCGAGCCTCTGCCCGGCGGCATCGAATCGCTGGACATAGACGCCCTCCTCGCTGCCATCCTGCCCGAGGCTGTTCCACGCTACTGTAAAGGTACCTTCATCCGCCATCGCAACGGCCGGGTTGCGCTGATCATCAGAGGTGTGGGTGTTGACGAGCATCTCGATGTCCAGCTTTTGCCCCAAAGCATCGTAGCGTTGAGCGTAAATCCCAGCCTTGCCATCCGGATCGTCCTGAGCAGCACTCTCCCAAACCACAACGAATGCCCCGCTGGCATTCATGGCGACGGCAGGGTTCTGCTGAGCGCTGGCCAGAACGGTATTGGCAATGAACTCGTTGCCTTGCGGCTCAGCATTGACAGCGTAGCGCCGGGCATAGACGTCGTACGCTCTTCCGACCGAGGATTGTCCCATCCAC
>JBLNDH010000356.1:0-6223 GCA_050261455.1 Bacillota bacterium | reverse complement strand
CCAATCCGGCCCCGGCTGCTTCACCGCATGCAGCGAATAGACGACGCGAATGCGCACCTTCCCATTGTCCGCCGCCGCCCGACTCACGCGCGATCCCGCCAGCACCCCCGCCGCTCCGACGCATGCCGCACACCCCGTCGCCATGAACCGCCGCCGACTCATCCCGCAGCCGATGCATCCCGAGAGCAATGCCATCTGCCTCATGACCTCACCCTTTCGTGTAGATATGTACGATTCTGACGCTCAGTTCTTCTTCCAACCCGCACAGCCCCCAAACGGCGCACCTTCCCCGCACTCCCCTACTCTTCTCTACTCACATGGCGGCCGAAAGTTGCCTTGCGATAGATATGAACCACGGAGCCCACGGAGAAGGCCGCAAAAACTGCATTCTCCGTGTCCTCCGTGATCTCCGTGGTAAGTAAAACGTATTGGCTCAAAAGGCTACATAAATCCTCGCAATAACGAAAGTGCTCGACTGCATACAAGCCCAGGGATTTATCCCTGGGACCCCTCCGTGTTACAACTTTCGCTTTTGCTTCGACTCATTTAGTACACCCGCCGCTGCGCCGCCTTCTGCCCATCCGGTGCCGGCGTGAACATGTCCGACGCCTTCAGCCCCAGTTCCTTGGCCATCGCGATGCTGTACGCCAGCTGCCCCATCTTCGGATACCGCCCATTGGACCCGAACGTGAATTTGATTCCCGCCTCCTTCGCCATCTTGAGGAACCTCAGCTTCGGCAGCTCGTAGCTGGAACTGATCTCCAGCGCCACTTGGTACTTGATCGCCGCGTCGATGACCTTCTGAATCCGCTTCTCGGTCCAGAACGTGTCATACTCATTGGCCAGCGGGGCCGGCAGCCACGAGACATTCGCCAGCAAGTCAATCGGCTGCTTCGTGATGATCTCCAGGTGCCATTCGACGTAGCGATCCATGAACGCTTGCCGATTGGCCATCTCGACGCGATCTTCCACGCCATCTTCCCAGAGCTTGACGCGCTGGCCATTTTTGCCCGGGAACGTCATCGTGTCGGTCAGGATATAATCCAGCTGGGCCAGTGCTTCCTTTGAGAAGCACTTCATCCAATCGTTCCACTCGGTCTGAACGCCCTTATAGACGCCCTTCCCCTCGAGCATCTTAATCTGCCCCTTCAGCTCTTCATCATTGCTGAGGACGACGGGGTACTTGTTCTCCTTCGTCCCGGCATGTTCGACGATCCCGAACTTCACGCCCCGCTCCTTGGACAGCGGCAACACCTGATCGATGCTGCTGTTGTCCAGATGCACATGCAGGTCAATCAGGGGAAATCCCAGCTCCGAACCGGCCGCCGCCCACAAGTTCCCCGGAAGCGCCCAGGCCGCCCCCGCTGCAACTGCCCCACCCAGAAACGTACGACGCGACACCGGCTTGATCATGCTCATCATAACTCCTGCCTTTTTCCGGAAGCCCAACAGTCCAGTTCAGCCCTCGAAGGATACCCACTTCCTCAATGTTCGCAACGCAGGCCCACTCCATCCTCGGATTCACCCATGCGAATCCTTCCATCTATACCCGCCGCCGATGTCCGTGGCGCCCTGTGGATCAAGCCTCTGTACAGTTCGATTAGCGTGTATCATCGAGACATCGCGTGAACGCGTGCAAATCGCACCCTTGCGCTGTGCATTGGTCGCAAGCTCCGCCATGTGCAAGGCAATGGCGAGCACGGATGAGCCGCTATGGCCGTCGCTGCTCATCGCTTACGGATCGAGCTGCGCCCCGCAGTCCTGAACAGCTCCGTCGAACAGCGCCCGGGCCGTCAGCAACAGTCCATATAGCACGCGCCGAGCACGCACGCATACGGCACTTGCATGTTGCGGTATGTTAAACCTGCACCTCGCCGGTATGACATACCAATGCTTCACAACAAAATAAGTTTCCCCGTTTCCGGGGACAACCCCTCGTATTAGATTGCTGCAACACACAGGTCAGGCAAAGGGGCCTGGTCCAATTTCGGTGCCATTCGCCGCAGAACCACAATCGATCCCGTTGCACCCGCTACCCGCGCATCGAAAGGCACCCGTATCACAGTGTGGCGATCAGTGCTGCATCGCGTACTCCGATGATGCGTATGTCCATCTACCCATGCCATTCCATGATCACCCACGGCGAACCTCAAATCAGGCTTCGAGGTGCTGAACCGAAGTTGGCGGGTGTGTACCCGCCCGGTCGAGCCGTGAAAGCCGCGTCCTCAGGGAGAGGAATGCGAGCGTTCGGAGAGGATGTCTTATGCCTGTGCGCCTGACACGGGTAAGGAGCTGCGGAATGAATTCGTTCATCGAATCGCTGGAAACGCGGAGTCTCCTCAGTGCGGCCCTTACTGGCACGGTGGAATGCATCGCGCCCGATTGCGAAGTGCCCCCCCCACCGGTCGATTGCGAGAAGAAATGCGAGAAGATAGAGGAGAAATGCGAGGAAAAGTGCGAGAAGATTGAGGAGAAGTGCGAAGAAAAGGTAGAGAAGTGCGAGGAGCGGTGCGAGAAGAAGGAAGAGAAATGCGAGGAGAAGTGCGAGAAGTTCGAAGGGAACTGCGAGAAGGAAGAAAAGTGCGAGGAGAAATGCGAGAAGATGGAGGAAAAATGCGAGGAGAAGTGTGAGAAGAAGGAGGAGAAGTGCGAGGAGAAGGTGGAGAAGTGCGAGCAGAAATGCGAGGAGAAGGTAGAAAAGTGCGAGGAGCGGTGCGAGAAGGACTGCTAGTCGCAGTCAAATGCGGATCGCCAGCTTGATTCCTCATCGGCGGTTGCCCGCCCATTTGCGGGTTTATGCGTGATGAGGGAGCAGCTTGCGGCCACTGAACCATCACGCCTCGATTGACGGGCAATGCTCGATCGCAAGTCGAGCCGAGCCATCCTCGGCCCCGGTTTCGCCCCGTCAATCCAACAGTGCTGTTCTACTAGGTTTTGCCAAAGTCCACGGATGTCCATCCGTGGACTTTGGCGTGCGCACCGCGATCGCCGGCTGGTTGTCGGAATGTGCGACGCCGAGGCAACCGCATGTCTGTTGTGGGCGATTCAGTTCCACCCCCATCCTCACCTGCCCACATAGCGATACTTAAACCGCCCCTCCGGTGCCACGTCGCCGCTCAGGTAGAAATCCATGATCTCCCCGGGCCGCTGCACATGGTCCGCCCACTTGAAATCAATCGCCAATACCGCCTGCCCCGCCGGGACATTCAGCGCCGATCGCGGAATCGCCAGCTGCAGCTCATTGCCCTGCACGCGATAGCTTACCTTCGCCACCTTCTTCCATTGCCACCCGCCCTCGTTCTTTTCCAGCCACGTGGTCGTGCCATTCTCCACGCTTCGATTCACGACAAAGTCATACCCTTCCCACCCGGTCTTGGCGTTCTGATCCACATCGATCAGCAGCCACATCCAGTTCTCATCCGTGTTCGGCGAAATCGCCTCGCGTGTTCGAACATAGAAGTAGACATTCGTCTCATCCTGTGCCACCTTGCAGGCGACCAGATCATTCCGCCCAGTCCTATTGGTGTAGTGTAACCCCCCTGCTCCGTCATAATCTCTCGCGGCCGTCTCCCCCACATGATCCCGATACTCAGGCTTCACATCCCCCCACTGCTCAAACCCGCCATCGATCCGAATCGATTTCGCCGCAGAAGCCTTCTCCTGCGCCGGAATGCCTTTGTACCGTCGCACATTCGCCACCAACTGCCAGTAGTAATTGTCCCCGTGCCCGCCCTTCATCGGCTCAATATCCCGACTGAACTCCTCGCTGAACTGATCCACAAACGCAATCGACTCGCCGGGCTTCCCCCACTGTCCCGCGATCCACTCGTTCCATCCTGTCACCATCGTGAACGGCGGCTCCAACTCGAACACCCGCTTCCACTGCTCCTGAAAGTTGTATCCCTGGTTCACCGCGCCGGCCGTCGTGTCTTCCTTCCCATCGTGAAAACTCCGGCCGCGGGCATCCCCATTGCTCATGTTGGTCACCTGACCATCGCGGGCCCGCAGATTCTGGGCAACCGACACATTCACCTGCTCCGGCCTCTTCGGATCGTCCGTATACGCATACGGCTGCGGATACGTCGCCTCCCAGTGCCAGGCACACGGCGTGTTCACCATCGTGAATGGCCAATGTGCCCTCCGCAACGTGAAGAACTGCCGCAGCTCCGGGCTGGCCTCTTTCGGATCACAAATCATCAGCGGCTTCCCCTGCCACTGGAACCACAGCTCTCGATACCGTCCCGGCTGATACAGATCCTTGTAGATCCGCTCCGCCGTCTTCCCCGCCTCCGTATTCACCATGAACGCAATCTGAGGCGTCCGCCCTCCCTCCTGTCGCACCTGGCTGAACACTTCGCAGAGCTTCCGATACACATCGGGATACGTTACTGCATTGGTCGTATCAAAGATCAGCGTGTCGATCCCCGCATCGGCCAGCAACTGCGCATGCCGACGCAGCACCCACGGATCCGTACTCAGGTAATACCCATACAACGGCTCGCCCCAATAGTGCGACTTCCCGACTGGCCCCCACAACGGCGACTTGGGTTTCTTCATCGCTTCCGGATCCTTCGCCAGGATCTTCGCCACATCGTAAGGCCCATCTCCCAGCGGGCTCTTGTTGTCGCGCTCATTCAGCCAAAGGAAATAGAAAATACCGACAAACCGCCCTGACTTTGCCGCCCCCACCTCTTCTGCCACCGGCACCTGCCGCCCCAGCGCATCCGTCGCCGGCCAATTCGTACACGGATTGCTCGCCGTCGGGTTCCCCTGCCCCCAGGCCACTGGGCCCCCCGACAAGGCTGCTACCACTCCTGCAACACTCAAGACCCGTTTCAGCCTTCTCGATATCTCCATCATTGCTCCATAGCATTGCCAAGGATAGACATACGCCACAGAGGACATAAAGGACACAGAGAGAAGACATCTAATCTATTCCTCTGTTTTCTCTGTGTCCTCTGTGGCAAATTCAATCTCGATCCATCAAGGTGCCATCACTACCGATCAACGATCACATCAATCTCAGACAGTGTCGCGAACTTCTGCCCATTAAACCCCGATACAGCCACGAATCGGATGAACCTCGCCTTCA
This sequence comes from Bacillota bacterium, assembly GCA_050261455.1. GTDB lineage: Bacteria > Planctomycetota > Phycisphaerae > Tepidisphaerales > Tepidisphaeraceae > JAPLNB01. The sequence continues at coordinate 1,131 of JBLNDH010000356.1, read as the reverse complement.
CCGGCCTCTCAAACAGGATCCGCTTCTCATCCGCATTCTGCGTCAGCGTCCCCTTCACAACGGGACTCCCCCACTCCTTCCCGTCTTCGCTGGCGTAGAAGGCATACTCATTGGCCCAGCCATTATGCACGTCCTGCCGCGGCACGTAGCGGAATCCTTTGAACTCGATCGACTTCTGCAGATCGATCTGGATCTCATGCGGATAGTCCGGCTGCTGCGTCTGCCATGGCGTATGCCAGAAGGTTCTTGGGTCGCCATCGATCGCCCGGCTTCCCTCGAACCCCGGCTCTTCACTGTCTGCCTTCGCCACCTTGGCCCCCAACGCCTGCATCACTGGCGGCTCGACAAACAGTCCGTGAACCTGTGCCATCTCAACCTTCTGCTTCGGATTGAACGCCGGGCTGTTCATGTACCGCATCAGACTGCTGAGCATCTGCCGGGCTACCGGACGACTGGCTAGATCGTTCTTCAGATCGATTCCGCAAACCAGCAGCTTCCCCTTCCCGACGGCCGCCTCAAAGACCAATCCCAATCGGCGGTTTGTCACCCAGTCGTCAATCACCTGCACCACCGGCCGAACCTGTGGCGGCAGATCATTGAGAATCATGATCTGCGACTTCCTGACCAAGTCCCACCACTGCCAGTTGCTATGGAATTCCGTCGGGAAATCCGCCAGGGCCGGGTGCTTTGGATCGCACAGGATGCCCAGCGTGTGAGGGGCTTGCCGATGCGTCCAGGCGGTGTTCCAGAAAATGCTCGTGAACCCCGCCGGCACCTTGCCAAATCGGTCTCCCTTCACCGAGCCGGCCTGGGGCAGGAGCATCACTTTCCGCCCGGCTTCCAGCGCCGCTGTGGCTGCCGCATCCAACCGATCCACAACGAGAACCTCACCTGCCTCGATTGCAGGCATCTTGGCTGGGTACACCCATAGATCCCATTCATTGGCGATCGGCATCCCCTTGATGCTCAAATGCAGAATCACCTTCGTCGCTGTCGTAATCTTGGCCAAAGGCAGTTCGATCTCACCCAGCAAGGTGCCATTGCCCAATGGAATCGAGCGGGCCGGTAGCTCCGCCGCGGCGATCGATCCACCATCCGAGGTCAGTATCTCAACCACCGGCACCGCACCCA
>JBLNDH010000355.1:0-5034 GCA_050261455.1 Bacillota bacterium | reverse complement strand
GATCACCTGAAGGCGGGGGCGAAGAAGGTGGTGTTGTCGGCGCCGGCGAAGGACAAGCCGGACCTGACGGTGGTCATGGGGGTGAACGACGACAAGATTACGCCGGCGATGTCCACGTTCTCCAACGCTTCGTGTACGACCAACTGCCTGGCGCCGATGGTGCTGGTGCTGCATGAGCGGTTTGGCGTGGAGCGGGGAATGATGACGACGGTGCACGCATACACGAACGATCAGCAGATCCTGGATTTGATTCACAAGGATCCGCGGCGGGCGAGGGCGGCGGCGGTGAACACCATTCCGACCACGACCGGCGCTGCCCGGGCGGTGGGGGAGGTGTTGCCGGAACTGGCGGGCAAGCTCGATGGGTTCGCCTTGCGTGTGCCGGTGGCGGATGGCAGCATTACGGACCTGACTGCGATCCTGAAGAAGCCGGTTACGGTGAAGCAGGTGAATGAAGCGTTTCGTGAGTATGCTCAGGGGAAGCTGAAGGGGATTCTGGAATACACGGAGGATCCCATCGTCAGTAGCGACATTGTGGGCAACCCGGCGTCGTGCAGCTTTGATTCGCTATCGACGATGACTGTGCCCAAGGAAGGGAGCAATCTGGTGAAGGTGTGCGGCTGGTACGACAATGAGTGGGGGTACTCGTGCCGAACGGCTGACCTGATGCAGAAGGTTGGCCAGACGTGATAAGCGAGTGACGCCGAAAGAGACCCAACGCCGGGAGGATCTTGCCGCGAGAGGCGAGGTCCCTAGTCCTGCATCGCGGGAAGAGATCGCTCGCGAGCGTGGAGGAGATACTGGTTCATCGCGGGAACCGGGGAGTCCATTCCCAAGCGAAAGAGAATCCGGGTCGTCACGTAGCTCCGAACCCGGCGTGGAAGAGGGGAGACAGCCTCCGGGAGAAGAGTTGCCACGGGGGGAGCGGGAGACTGTACACGAACGGATTGAGTACACGCATGTCGGGCGGGTGATGTTCCCGGGGCCGGGGTATACCAAGGGGGATGTGCTGTGGTACTACGAGCGGGTTGCGCCGTATTTGCTGCCCTATCTTCGAGGGCGGCCGATTACGCTTGAGCGGATGCCGGATGGAATGGACGGGCCGCATTTCTGGCAGAAGAACACGCCGGCGTATTACCCGCGGTGGATTTCGCGCGTGAGGTTGCCGACGGAGCAGGGTAAGGAGGTGGAGTATACGCTGGTCAATGACGTGGCGACGTTGCTTTACCTGGTGAATCAAGGGGCCGTGACTTTCCATACGTATCTGTCCACGGTGGATCACCTGGATCGGCCGGATTATGTGGTGTTTGATCTGGATCGGGGGGAGTCGACGTTTGCAGATGTGGTGACAACGGCCAGGCAGATTCACCTGCTGCTGGATGCGCTAAGGGTTCCCTCGTGTCCCAAGACGTCGGGCAAGAGCGGGGTGCATGTGCTGGCGCATTGGCGGAGCGATGAGGGGTATGAGCGGGCGAGGGCGTGGGCGATGGATATTGCGGAGCACGCGGCGGCGATGTCGGACATCGCGACAACGCAGCGGCTCAAAGTGAAGCGTGGCGGGCGGGTGTACATTGACGTGATACAGAATGCGTTGGGGCATCATGTGGTGCCGCCGTATGTGTTGCGGGCGACGCCGGAGGCGACGGTGTCGATGCCGCTGAACTGGCGGGATTTGAAGCTGAGGTTGGATCCGAAGCAGTTCAATCTGCGGAGTGTGTTGGAACGGGTGGGGGAGGGGTGGCGGGATCCGATGGGGCGGATTTTGCGGTAGATGGCTTGTTGCCGCGGATGAACGCAGATCAACGCAGATAGAAGAGGTGTGGGCAAGATGCCCGGGGGTACATCTCTGTTTTTGCCACGGATGGGGCACGGACGGACGCCGATGAGTGTTCCAGGTGGGGGGCTCGGCAAAGGGGAGAGGCACGGCTGGAGCTGCATGGGCGAGTGGGCCCATGCTACTTTTGTTTTTGCTGCAGAGCCTGCTCGATAGGGTTGATTGATGGGCGGATCGAATGAATTGTGGTGAAAAGAAAACCCACGGATAGGAATCCGTGGGTGTTGGTCTGCAAAAGGGGGTGAGGGGAGGATCAGACTTCGCGGACGTGGCGGTGGAAGGCTTCGATGAGTTGGCGGGTGATGGGGCCGACCTGGCCGGCGGCGATGAGGCGGCCGTCGATCTTGGTGACGGGGATGACCTCGGCGGCGGTGCCCGTCAGGAAGCACTCATCGGCGATGTACAAGTCGTGACGCTGAAGGGATTTCTCGACGCAGGGGATCTGGTGCTTCTGGCAGAGGCGGAGGATCACGTTGCGGGTAACGCCTTCGAGAATTCCATCGGTGGCCATGGGGGTGGCGACGACGCCGTTGTGGACGATGAAGATGTTGTCGCCGGTGCACTCAGCGACATTGCCAGCGTGGTTGAGCAGGATGGCTTCGGAGACGCCGGCGTCAATGGCCTCGATCTTGGCCAGGATATTGTTGAGGTAGTTGAGGCTCTTGACGCGGGGTGAAATCGCGTTGGGATGGTTGCGGATGACGCTGGCGGTGATGACCGACATGCCCTTTTCGTACATTTCGCGTGGATAAAGGGTGATGTTGTCGGTGATGATGATAACGGAGGGGGCTGGACAGTTGACGGGGCTCACGCCGAGGTTGCCCATTCCGCGGGTGACGACGGCGCGGATATAGCAGTCGGTGAAGCCATTGATCTTGAAGGTCTGCTCCATTGCCTGCCGGAACTGTTCGGGGGTGATGGGGATGTTCAGGCGGATGGCGCGGGCCAAGTCATACAGCCGCTTAAGATGGGCCTCACACTCGAAGATCTTGCCATTGTAGACACGAATGCCCTCGAATACGCCGTCGCCGTAGAGTAGACCGTGATCGTAGACGCTGACCTTGGCGTCGGCCTTGTCGAAGAACTTTCCGTCAATCCAGATTTTCAAAGGCATGCATAACTCCAGTGCGAGAATAGAGGTGTAAACTTAGCAATCCTACAGGAAAGGTCAAACCTTGAGGCGGGGGATGGAGAGAGGAGAGACGCGAAGGGAGGGAACGACCTATTTCGGGTCATCGAAGGCGATCCGGACCTGCGCTGCGCTCCGGTCCGGCTTGGGGGTGTGATGGGATGGGCACACCAACAAGGGGGCTTTTTGATTACAGGTGGGGAACCCAACAGGGATATTCGGGGGGGCATCACAATAAAGGGAAGTGTTAAGCGTTGGATCTTCGGAAAAACTGATATGGCCGTCATCTGCGAGGCGAGTTTATAGTCTGCCGCGGATCGGCAGGACGCGGATGACCTGGCGGCTGGAGGTACTGAACATGCTGAATATGGTGAAATGGGCGTTGTCGGCGGCGGTGGCGGTGGGATTGCTGGTTGGGTGGTCGGCTACGTCGGTCCGGGCGGCTGATGAGGCTGCCAAGGTGACGATCAAGGGGAAGGTGCTGAACAAGGAAGGGAAACCGGCCGAGGGCGTGAAGGTGAACCTGTACAAGTCCGGGAGCCAGCAGAGGCCGGCAGCGGGCCAGCAGCGTCAACGTCCGGAGGCGTTGGCGACTGCCACAACCGATAAGGAAGGGAAATTTGAGATTGCGACTGACGCGAAGAAGGTGCCGGATGGGACCTATCGCGTGAGTTCGGGAAGCCGGGATACGGGCTTTGGCATGGCCCGGGTGACTATCAAGGGTGGCAAGGTCGTGGATAAGGATGGGAAGCCGACCGAGGTGACGATCAAGTATGGCGAGATGCCGTCGCGGCGGGGCGGAGCGGGCGGCGGGAATGCCGGTGGGAATCGATAGGACCTAGGCGAGAATGAGGCGAAGGGAGCGGAGAGGCCGATTCTCTCCGCTTTCTTTGTTTGGGGGGCGTGGAGGAATGTGGAACAAAGGCACGTAGGCACGAAGGGAGGAGAAAGAGGAGCGAAGGCAGTAGGACGGAAACTCGGCAGGAGCGGCGTTTCGCGAAGGTTCTGCGAGGGGGTAGTTATTGGGCTTCGACGGCTTCCTGGACGTAGGGGTTGGTTTGCAATTCGTACTCCAGGGAGGTGATTTGGCCATGGCCGGGCAGGAGGCGGGTTTGGGGGGGAAGCTGCATGATGCGGCGGATGGAGGCTTCCAAGTCGGCGTGCTTGGAGTCGGGGAGGTCGGTTCGGCCGACGGAACCGCCGATGATCAGGTCGCCGCCGACGAGAATGGCCTCGGAGGCGCAGTAGTAGGTGGTGTGGCCGACGGAATGACCGGGGGTGTGGATGACTTGGAATTCGAGGGAGCCGACCTTGAGCTTTTGGCCGTCTTCCAGCAGGACGTCGGCCGAGCGAGGGGGGATGACGAAGGGGAGGACGAAGATGGTGTCGTTGGGGTTCTGAAGCTTGGGGTTGTCGAGGCGGTGGATCAGGACCTGGGCGTTGGGGAATCGTTGGGTGACAACGGCATGGTCGGCGACGTGGTCGAAATGGCCATGGGTGAACCAGAGGCCGACCAAGTCCCAGCCTTGTTGCTGGATGGCATCGAGGAGGGGTTGGGTCGTGTCGTTGGGGGCGTCGAACATGACCGCTTGCTTGGCGTTTTCGTCGGCGATCACGAAGCTGTTGGTTGCGGCAATGCCGCCGGTGTTCATGAGGATTTTCATTGTCGTTGTTAGTTGCCAGTTGTTAGTTGTTAGGGGGCAGTTGTTGACGCATTTTGTCGAGGACGCGCATGTTGCCTAGGGTATCGTGTTTGTCGAGCCAAGGAGTTTGGCCATCGAGGATGACGGCGGCGAAGGCGTCGGCTTCGAGGCCATAGACGTCCATGCCGGCGTCGACGGAACGGGTTTCACGGGGGGGAGTGGCGGGGGTTTTGCCGGCAAGGTCCTGCCGGGGCGGGGTGCTGCGTGCGATGGTATAGGTGGCCTGGTGCTGGGGTGGTTTCCAGGGTATGGGGATCTCGATATAGCCCTCGCTGCCGCAGATTTCGGCGGTGTTGTCGGCATGGAGGGTCATGCCACAGGTGAGAGTGGCGAGGGTGCCGTTGGGGAAGACGAGGGTGGCGGCGGCC
>JBLNDH010000354.1:0-2955 GCA_050261455.1 Bacillota bacterium | reverse complement strand
TGGCCGACCGGCGGCTGCTTTCCCGCCAGCGCGATGCCATGGTGCTGGCCCAGGGCGAAGTGCGCGACCCGCAGCTCACCGGCGCAACCCTCACCTTCCAGGTCGTCAACGTGATCGGGCTTATGGAGCGGCTGACCATCCCGCGAAGATTGTGGCAGGCCGAGTGCAACTACGCCTTCGGCTCGGCTTCCTGCGGCGTGAACATCGCCAACAAGCCCTACAGCATTGAGGCTGTCGTGCAGGATGGCAGCGCCCGCAACGCCATCATCGTCTCCGGCAGCGTACTGGCCGACGCCGGCAATCCCACGGACCTGGAGGACTACTGGGCCAACGGCTACCTCCTCTTCGAGAGCGGCGCGGCCGCGACGCAGGCCCGGCCCATCGGCAACATCGACCAGACCAACGGCGGCCAGGTCCGCTTCTACGTGCGCTACCCCTTCTTCGGAATTCCCGCCACCGGCGACAAGGTGCTGATCCGCCGCGGCTGCCGGAAGAACAAGGCCGACTGCAAGGCCCGCCGCAACCTCAGCAACTTCGGTGGCTATCCCGACGTGCCGCCGCTGAAGTTCAAGCCGGTGGAGGCCAAGGACCCCCGATGAGCCCCTGGGAAGCGGCCATCTCCCGCCTGCCCCGGCGCATCCCCTGGGTTCACCACGGGCGAGATCCGCACGTGGGCTTGGACTGCGTGGGGCTGATCCTCTGCGTGTACCGCATGCGCGGAATAGACATCGCGGACCTGGACGTTCCGTACGGCATCCGCGACTTCCGCCGGTATCGCCGCGCCGGCGTGGTCTTCGATCGCCTCGTGCGGAAGTTCGATCCCGCTCCGCTGGATGGCTTGGTCGAGGGCGATGTGCTGGCCACGCGCTGCGAGGGCGCACCCAGTCATTTGGCGATTGTGGCCGGTGAGCGCGTCTATCAGATGACCGCCGCTGGCCTCTGGTCTTCATCGATTCCGAATGCTTTGCTGACCACTGAACGAGCCTTTCGATACCGAGGATGACATGCCAGCAGCCGTACCGATCGCCATTGCAGCAGGGATGGGGAGCCTCTCCGGAGGAATTGGGGCCGCCGTCGCGGGAACCAGCGTGCTGACCGGGGTGCTGGTCGGCGGCGGGCTGGGCGCAGCGATGGGCGGGATCGGCCTGCTACTGCAACCCCATGCCGCGGATGGACCCAGCAACTCCAAGGGACCACTGACCACCAACAGCGTCCGCAACATTCCCGTACCGGTGATCTTCGGCACCGCCAAAGTCGGCGGCAACTACATCGCCCTGGGCGAGTTCTGGACCCACAAGGACGGCCACGACGGCACGCCGGGCGTACGGAACCGTGAGATGCACGCCTACATCGGCCTGTGCGAAGGGCCGGTGCAGTCCATCACGGACTTCCGCATCGACGGCAAGACGATCAAGGAACAGGTCGAGGAAATGGAGCTGGATGCGGCCAACCACTTCAGCATCAAGGGCTACAAGGGAACCAGTGGCCAGGGCCTGCCCCCGTACCTGGCCGATGCCCAGGAGCGAGAGAAGTACGGCTTCACCATGGCCGATCCCATTCCCTGGCGCAACACGGCCATCCTCCAGTGCGGCGTGGACGTGGGGACCGAAGCCCGGCTGTGCGAGATCACCTGCAAGGTGAAGGGGCCGGACCTGTCGATTCGCCGCAAGGGCCGCACGGGTGATGCCAGCTACAGCGACCGGGTGGGCGCTTACCATTATGACGGCTACAGCGAGAGCTATTACGCCACGCTCAGCAGTTCCGACCGCAGTGCTCCCTTCGGCCTGCTGAAGGTGCCGCGCGAAAAGGGCAAGGCATCCCAGACCCAGCCGCCCGCCGCCGTCACGAAGAACATTGCCAGGGGCTGGTACCTGGGCAAGCACGATGTGCTGCTCATGCAGGACCCGAATGATCCGGCCACCTTCCACCTGGGCTATTGGGGCATTGCCCGCGACAGCGCCGAGTGGGAGAAGGTCACGCCCGATCCCGGCTACGCCAAGCCGATCCTCTTCGACCTGCTGGATGAGCTGAACGGCTGCCTGCACACCATCCACCAGGGCACCACGAACCTCTATGTCATCCGCTGGAACCTGCTGACCGGCTGGATCACGCGCCTGGACTTGGACGTAGCCAACACGACCCTCACCGGGTTCACCTTCGCCCCCGATTCCGATGCCTACATCCTCGGCACGAAGGATGACCGGCTGATCCTCATCGACGCCAACAAGGGCACGACCTACCACACCTCGCAGAAGGTCGCCACCCACGGCATCAAGGGCCTGTGCGTCGGCGGCAGCGTCATCGGCCTGCTGTTCACTTCTGGCTGCATCTACTACGACCCGTTCACGAAGAAGTCCCTGCGGCGTTACGGCGCGGCCGGGACCGACACCGCGGACGGGAACCTGGGCGGGATCGGGCGGGCGGTGCAGAACACCTGGACCGGCCATGTGACCGCGGTCAAGCCCATCGGCGGCGACAGCGCCTTCGTGAGCTTCATTCCCAGCATCCCCACGCCTAACGTGATAATGGTCGAGAAGCAGATCCCCCGCGTCGAGAAGGTAAGCACGTACCGCTATGGCCGTCTGACCACGACAACCAAGACGGTCTACGACACCAAGAAGGTCAAGGAAGACCGTACCGACTACACCGCCGGCTGGACCCGCGACTGGAGCTGGCGCACGCCCGACAGCTACAGCCTCCATGCCCTGGAGGGCGAGGGGAGCGTGGCGGCGGCGCTGTGGAACACGGTGGCAGATGAGCCCTCAACCGGTTCCGCTCGCTGGGGAGCGGGCCTGAACCAGCGGTACTTCTGCCTCTCCAGCTTCGAGGCCGTGCACGCTTACAGCGTCGGCCCGGTAATCTATCCCTACAAGAACACCTCGCGCTACATGGAACGCTACCAGTTCCACTTCAACCTCGATGCCGAGCGCACGGCCGCTGACTTCGTGGCCAATG
>JBLNDH010000353.1:0-7798 GCA_050261455.1 Bacillota bacterium | reverse complement strand
TGCGACGCGGAAGAGCGTGCGCGATGTCGCTCGACAGGTTCTGACGCCCAAGGCACGGCTGATCTTGCGGGTCGTGCCAGAGCTTCAGGGGACGGATACAGCGGCCTTGGAGACGCGGCCGGCGACGCCACCGGAGGCGAAATTCACGCCGCAGATGCCTCAGACGTTTGTTTTGTCCAATGGCATCAAGGTGATGCATTGGCAACGAAGTGAGTTGCCGCTGGTGCATTTGTCGATGTTGTTGGGGGGCGGAGCGGGATTGGATAGTCCGGACCATGCCGGCTGCGCGCACCTTGCGGCCCAGATGCTCAACGAAGGGGCCGGGGAACGCGATGCCCTGGCGTTCTCGGATGCGATGCAGATGCTGGGGGCCAGTTTCGATGCCCATGTGGCCCAGGAGAACACGTCGCTGGGATTGAGTGTTCTGAAGCGTAACTTGAAGGAAGCGATGGGGCTTTACGCCGACGCGGTGCTGCGGCCACGGTTTGATGCCAAGGAGTTTGAGCGGGTTCGGGCTTTGCATGTCGATGGACTGAAGCAGGCGGAGGATGAGCCGGCTGTGGTGGCGAGTCGCGTTGGGCTGCGGGCGTTCTTCGGTGATGCACATGCGTATGGCAGGCCAGTGGACGGCACGGTTTCGTCGGTTCAATCGCTTGCCTTGGAGGACATCCGCAAGGCTTATGCGCGGATTGCGGCTCCGGCCAATGCGGTTTTCTTTGTCGCGGGAGACCTGACGGCGGAGGAAACCAAGAGCCTGCTGGAGGAGGCGTTTGGGCAATGGAAAGCGCCGGCCGGCTGGGCGCCAATCAAGCTGCTGTCCAGCCCGGAGGTCGCGAGCCAGTCGATGCGTGTGGTGATTGTGGACAAGCCCGATTCCGTGCAGACGGTCATTGGCTTCTATATGCCCGGGCCGACGTATCGCACACCGGATCGCATGGGGTTGCAGATGGTCAACCGGATTCTCGGTGGCAGCTTCACAAGCCGGCTGGTGCAGAACCTGCGTGAGAAGAACGGGTTCACCTATGGGGTGCGTTCGCGGTTCGTGATGGGGCGTAGCGCGGGTTACTTCACGGCGGCAACCAGTGTACAGGCCAAGGTCACGGGCGCGGCATTGAAGGAGTTCCTGGCTGAGCTCAAGCGGATTCGCAGCGGCGACATTACCGACGCCGAGGCGTTCAAGACCAAGCAGATGCAGCGGGCCGAGGTGGTGGAGTCATTCCAGGGACTGGCGGGGATTGTCGGGACGGCACAGGTTCTGGAGAGCAATGGTTTGCCGTTCTCGACGCTGGGGGATGATCTGGCGGGCATTCAGCCCATCAGCACCACCCGGTTGAACGAACTGGCTGGCGCGGCGATTCCTCTGGATCGCGCCCTGTTGGTCCTGGTGGGCGACAAGCAGGTCATTGAGGCGCAGATCAAGGGGTTGGGACTGCCGACAGCGATGGAGTTGACGGCGAGCGGGGAGGCGAAAGAGCGACGGTAGGTGAAATATCGCGATCGGGATTCGATTGCGGACGGACCCAGGGATAAATCCCTGGGCTTGTAGGGAGTCGAGAGAGTCCTTGGGAGAGCCGGGGCGGCGCTGCGCTCTGCCCCGGCGTGCGGGGATCATTCATTGAGGATCGCGACAGAGGAGGGGGCGGTTTTCTTCCATTGTCATGTTCGTGGTGGCGTTCTCATAATGCCGGGCTATCTCAGGCCATTGAGATGTGCCATGGCAAGCGTGCGAGTCTGTAATTTGACCAAGATTTACGCGGCGAATGTCAAGCCGGTCGATTCGATCAGCTTTGAAGTGGAAGACAAGGGGGTTCTGAGCCTGCTGGGGCCGTCGGGTTGCGGGAAATCCACCATTTTGCGAATGATCGCGGGGCTGGAGACGGTGAGCGGGGGTGAGATCTACATTGGCGATCGGCTGGTGAATCGCGTGCATCCTTCGGGCCGCGATATTGCGATGGTGTTCCAGAGCTATGCCCTGTATCCGCACATGACGGTCTTCGAGAACGTCGCGGTCAACCTGCGATTGAAGAAAGTGCGACACGAGGAGATCACGCGGCGTGTGCACGAGGTGGCTCGGCTGCTGGATATTGAAGCGCTGCTTGATCGCAAGCCCAAGGCGCTGAGTGGCGGGCAGCGGCAGCGGGTGGCCCTGGGGCGGGCCATCATTCGCAAGCCACAGGTGTTTCTGCTGGACGAGCCGCTGTCCAACCTCGATGCGATTCTGCGGGAACGGATGCGTGCCGAGCTGCGTGCGTTGTTCAACAAGCTTGGGGCCACGGTCATTTACGTAACGCACGATCAGACAGAGGCGATGACGATGTCCTCGAGGATCGCCGTTCTGAACCAGGGGAAGATCCAGCAGATTGGCACGCCGGAGGTGATCTACAACGAGCCGGCCAATGTGTTCGTGGCGAATTTCGTGGGCAGCCCGCGGATCAATGTCCTGCGGTGTTCGGTTGAGGAGAAGGGCCTTGCCATCAATGGTCAGAAGCTGCCGCTGTCGGGAGCGAGATGGAGCCAATTGGATGGTCGGCGATCGGTTTTGCTCGGCATTCGGCCGGAGAATATCCAGATGGGCCAAGGGGGATCGGTGCGGGCGAGAGTGCTGCTGACCGAGCCCCTGGGGGCATTCACCGTGTATCGGCTGGGGTTGGATGGGCAGGTCATTGACGCCTTGGTGGAGCCGCAGGTGCGTCTCCAGGGTGATGTGGGGGTGCAGTTCGATGAAACCCATCTCCACTTTTTTGATCCAGAGACCGAACAGCGGATTGGATGATGTTGCGTTTGCGCCTTGCTTGTGTTGCGATCGTTTCGGGGCTGGGGCTGTTGCTGATGTCCATTGGCTGCGATCGCGAAGGCGACGGATCGCGGCAGGGAGGGGTTGTTCAGCTGAATGTGCTGATGGAGCCGGATCCAACGGGGGCTTGGCGGGAGCTCTTTACGGAATTTCGCCGATTGCATCCCAAGATCCAAATCACCGCTATCGAGGGACCATCGGCGACCAACACGCGAGAAGACCTGTATGTCACATCGTTTCTCAGCGGACAGACGACGTACGATCTGGTTTTTGCCGATGTGGTGTGGATTCCCAAGTTTGCCGCAGCAGGATGGATTGAGGACCTGACTGACCGCTGGCCGGCGGAGCAGTGGAATCGTTTCATCCGAGGATCGCTTGTCGGCGGCCAATACAAAGGGCGGATCTATCGGGTGCCGACGCACATGGAAGGCGGGTTACTCTTCTATCGGTCGGATCTGCTGGCGGCGGCGGGCGAGAGTGCGCCGCAGACGTTTGAAGAGCTGGTGCGGATCGCGAAGAAGCTTCAGAACCCGGATTCGCTGTGGGGATTCGTCTGGCAAGGCAAGCAATACGAGGGGCTGGTCTGCGATTACCTCGAGATCCTGGCGGGGCATGGGGGCACATGGATCGATGTGGAGACAGGGGAAGTTGGACTGGATAGCCCCCCCGCCATCGCAGCCTTGGAATTCCTCTGTGGCTGCATTGATCGGTGGCGGATTTCACCGCCGGGGGTGACGACGTACACCGAGGAGGAAAGCCGACAGCTCTTTCACACCGGGCGGGCGGTGTTTCTTCGGAGCTGGCCGTATGCATGGGCGCTGTCGCAGCGGGCCGATTCTCCGGTTCGAGGCAACGTGTGGATGGCCCCAATGCCGCATGCGCCCGGCGGACAATCCGCGGCAACCCTGGGGGGATGGGGATTTGCCATTACCAGCAGCAGCCCGCACAAGGAGGAGGCTTGGCAGTTCATCCAGTACGTCAGTTCGCTGCCGCAGTTGAAGCGGATGCACGAGGCGGTCGGCGCCTGGCCGGCATTGAAGGAGTTTTATGAGAAAAGCGAGGACCCGGCGGTGAAAGCCATTTACCAGGTGCTGCAGAGAACGGTGCCCCGGCCGCCGGTACCGCAGTATGCGCAGGCGTCGGACATTCTCCAACGGTACGTCAGTGCGGCACTGACCGGCCGGATGAGTCCCGAGGAGGCGATGCAGCGGGCGGCCCGCGAGACCCGGCTGCTGCTGCAGACATCGACCCATCGCGTAACCCGGTGATGGTCCATGGCATCTTCCGAGCCCTACGATCGTGGCGATCCACGGCGGCAATTGAGCGATCAGGCCTTTGGCCTGCTGCTGCTCTGGCCGGCATTCGCATTTGTGCTGTGCCTGGCGATTTATCCGATTGTGCGCGTCCTATGGTTGAGCTTCTATTCGCAGAACCTGGGGACCGGTCTGCGGCCGGAGTTCATCGGCATTGGCAATTACATCCGAATCCTCAGTGACGGGCGGTTCTACCAATCGGTCTGGACAACTGTCCTCCTGACGGTGATTGCGGTCAGCATTGAGTTGGTACTCGGATTGGGGTTTGCGTTGCTGCTGAATCGGCGGTTTGCCGGCCGATCCCTCGCGCGAGCGGCGACGCTGATCCCTTGGGCATTGCCCACAGCGGTGCTGGCATTGGCGTGGGCGTGGATCTTCAATGATCAGTTCGGCGTCTTCAATGATCTGTTGATGAGAGCCCGGCTTATTGCACATCCGATTGCGTGGCTGGGGAGTGGCGGAACGGCGCTGTTCGCGATCATCCTGGCCGATGTGTGGAAGACCACGCCGTTCATGATGATCATCCTTCTGGCCGGATTGCAGAACATCCCTGGCGACCTGTACGAGGCGGCGCAAATCGATGGCGCTGGCGCATGGAGGAGCTTTCGGATGGTTACGCTCCCCCTGCTGATGCCTTCGATCATGCTGGCGGTCTTGTTCCGCACGATTCAGTCGTTTGGCATTTTCGACTTGATTTACGTGATGACCGGCGGCGGGCCGGGCGGAGCAACCGAAACGGTCGCGGTTTACAGCTACAACACGTATCTGCGTTACCTCGATTTCGGGTACGGGTCGGCCATGATCGTGACGACGTTCCTGATCATGGCGGTTCTGGCGGCGATCATCTACTGGCCCCTGTCGCGGACGCGAGGGGCCCGGGGATGATCGGCGGCACGCCTAAGGAGAGCGATGAAACGTCTCATCCTGCATGCCCTGGTTTGGCTGGTGGTGATCTGGTGCCTGGCGCCGTTCATTTGGCCGATCATTACCTCGCTGAAGACCGAAGCGGAGATTGCGCACGTGCCGACGGTGTATGTGCCGACGCAGGTCGAGGCGGGCAATTACCGGTCGCTCTTCAATCGCAAGCCGTTCGCCAGATATCTATGGAACAGTTTCTTCATTTCGAGTGTTTCGACGGTTCTGTGCCTGCTCCTCAGCGCCTTGGCAGCGTATAGCGTGGCCAGGCTGAGGGTGCGGGGGTCCAAGGTGCTGCTGGCGGTGCTGGTCGCGGTGTCGCTCTTTCCGACGATCATATTTTTCTTCCCGATTTATGAACTGGTGAGACTGACGCACACGGCCAATACGCCAATCTCGCTGATTCTGCCTTACGTGACGTTCAACCTGCCGTTTGCCATCCTGGTACTCAGCGCATTCTTTCGGGGCATTTCGACGGATATTGAGGATGCAGCGAAGGTGGACGGATTCAGCAGGCTGCAGATCCTCTTTCGAATCATCCTGCCGCTGGCGGCACCGGCGCTGGCCACTACGGGGATCCTGATCTTCATCTTCTGCTGGAACGAGTTTCTGTTGGCGTTGACGTTCATGACGCGCGACACGGCCAAGACCGTGACGGCAGGCATCGCGAGCCTCAGCGGGACCACGCTGTACGAATTGCCGTGGGGAACCATCTCCGCGTCGGTGGTGGTGAGCACGCTGCCGCTGGTGCTGTTGGTGATGATCTTCCAACGGCGGATTATTCAGGGACTGACAGCGGGGGCGACCAAAGGATAGACCATCGGTCGTCTGCGTAACAGAGAGGGCGTGTCTCCCGGCGAGCCCTGGGCAACCGATAAACCCCGGCTCGACGGGAGCCTTGCCTTCCTTTATGGCAGTCGAATGCGAAACGTCTTAGCGTTCCACAAAGAGCTTGGGCGCGATTTGGGCCAGGTAACGGCGCCAGATCGGCCAGCTATGGTTGCCTTCGGTGATGACCAGTTCGTGGCGAATGCCGCGTTGCGTGAGCAGTTCGGAGAACTGGCGGTTATTCTGGATCAGGAAATCGTCCTTGCCGCAGCCGATCCAGATGAGCTTGAACTTTTCGTTGACGGCCTTCGGATCGGCCAGGGCGCTGGCGAGCGTGTTCTCCGGCTGAAACACCGCCGAACTGAACCCCCCTACCCAACCGAAGAGTTCCGGATGATTCAGGCCAATGGTGAGGGACTGGCCGCCGCCCATAGAAAGGCCAACGATCGCCCGGCCTTGCGGGTTGGTCTGCACGCGATAATTGGCTTCGGCAAACGGCATCACGTCTTCGAGCAGATCGCGTTGGAACGCCTCCATGCTGCGGTTCCGCGGGGCGCCGGGGCTGGGCGGCTGGGAAAAGGCGGCGTGGCCATCGGTCATCACAATGACCATCGGTGTCGCCTTGCCAGCGGCAATCAGATTATCGAGGATCAGGTTCGCGCGGCCGAGGACGGTCCATGTGGCTTCATTGTCGCCGGAGCCGTGGAACAGGTAGAGAACGGGATAGCGAGTGTCGGGCTTACGGTCATATTCGGGTGGGGTGTAGACATACAAGCCACGCCGTTTGTCGAGGGATTTGGAGTAGTACCCGTGCGTGCGAACGGTGCCATGTGGCACGTTGGTAAAATCGTGCAGCAAAGGCGAATTGCCGGGAACGTCCAGGATACTCGTCGTCGGTGAACGCATCGGCTTCACGCTGGAATTGGCCGGATCCAGCGTGCGAAAACCATCCACAGAAAAGCCATACCCGTAGAGGTCTGGCTCAAGCGGACCGAGGGTAACACTCCAGACACCCCGCTCATCCTTGGTCATCGCCTTTTCACCACCGGGCCATTCGCCGGAAACGCTGACCTTGCTGGCATTGGGCGCGCGGAGACGGAAGGTGACGGTGCGATCGGCATGCACCTCCGGCGAAACAAGAGGCATCTGGGCGGACATCCGTGGTGTGGCCGGCCTCGCATTTTCCGGTTTGGGAGCATCGGTTGATGCAGGTTCAGCCCCCAATGCAATCGCCGTCAGTGCGAAACTCACCGCGAGAATGCCAAACCTTTTCATATCCTTCTCCTGTTGTATGTGCACTCCGTAGATCCAGTGGTTACCCACGTCGCGCGCACACTCGATGTGCGGATCACCTCATTGTCGATCCCGAACGGGTTGTATTGTCTGCAAGAGATCCTTTGCCTGGCCTGATTGGCCGATCAGGTACACCGGCGAACTTGATAGTGGGGATGGGGGCGAGGTCAGTGTTCGGCCCACGGTATCCAGCCAACTCACGTCCTTCGTGGCCGGGGCAGCAATGCTGATTGCGGTGCTGTCTTCGGTCTGCCATAGGACCAGCACGGACGAGCGTCCGGTCTCGAAGGCCACGCAATAGCCTGAATTGCCAAGCCGTCGCTCTCCGACATAGGAAGGCGCCGGGCCCAGAAGCCCCGTGAGAGTTGCCAGCGCGGGTGCCAGCTTACGTGGCGTCGCACCATAGGCAAACAAGGGGCATTCGAACTCCGGCTCATTGATGGCGCCACTGGAGCCGGAATGGATGAAAACCTTCTGCACGCCCCGCGAAAGCATGAGAACGAAGAACCGCACCGTGTAATCGGCACACTGTCGCTCGTTTTCCAGGAGGCGCTGCTCGGCCCAGGCATTCGCTTGGGGGATGAATGGGCGACGGGGCAAATCGTCGGTGCCGTAGTAAGCAAACTCGGTGATCCAGATGCGCTTCCGCCCGCCA
>JBLNDH010000352.1:0-3729 GCA_050261455.1 Bacillota bacterium | reverse complement strand
ACGACTGGCGGGACGAAGGTGGAGTTCAACCGGGGGTATTACTTCCAGTTCGATCCGAACCTCGACCCCGTGGCCGAGATCAACCTGAATTTCCGGGGAGGGGTTGCGCGGGATGATGCGTGGATTCGGCCGGTCCTGGCGATGGAGACCTTCCGCGATGCGGGGTGTCCGGCGTCGGTTGCATTCCCGATGCGCATTCAGCAGAACGGCATGTACGGCGGGGTGCGGATTTTCATCGAACAGCCCGATGAGCGATACCTGGAACGCCAAGGTTTCTATGGCGATGGATCGCTGTACAAGACGCCCAATGCGGATGACGGATACATTGCGGATGCCGAGTGGTTTGAGAAGAAGAACCGGGATGAGGAGGGGACGGCGGATCTGCAGGCATTGCTCGACGCCATCCACCAGGATGACCGGGATGCGGTGGCGCGGTACCTGCTTGACAATTTCGATATCCCGCGGTTCCTGGACTATCAGGCGGCGACGGTGTTGACCGAATCGCTCGATGCGCCGCAGAAGAACTATTACCTGTATCGTGACACCCATGATGCGGACAATCCGAATGGCTCGAACGAGTGGATGTTTCTGCCGTGGGATCAACATTTGAGCTTCGGCAAGAATTGGGCGATTCCGGACTATCAGGCGGTCGATCCGCAGGCCCATCCGTTTTTTGCGGATTCGGATCATCCGAAGATCGATGGGCCACATGCGTGGAATTACCTGATCGATGCGCTGCTGGATGTGCCGATGATCAAGGAGATGTACCTGAGGCGGCTGCGGACAGTGATGGATAAGCTGCTGCAGCCCAATGGTACGCCTTATGCCAGCCTCTACTACGAGAATCGGCTGGATCAGTTGTACAACCAGCTGATGGGGGATCCGGATTTTGTGGCGGAGAATGGGGATCTGCAGTGGGCGTTTGATGAGATCAAGAATGAGTACCTGCCGCGGAAACGCGATCACTTCTATGTGGATCATAGCGAAAACACGAGCTACCCGGATTATGCGGGGATTCCGACGGCCCAGGCGGCGCACCCGGCCATCCGCTTTGGGGCGTATGACTACAACCCGGCTTCGGGGAATCAGGACGAGGAGTACCTGGAACTGAAGAATCCGAATTCGTATGCGGTGGATATTTCGAATTGGCGGCTGGATGGCGGGGTTGAATTCGAGTTTGAGCCGGGGACAGTGATCCCGGCGAATAGTTCGATTTACGTATCGCCGAACGCGGCGGCGTTTCGATCGCGAACGACGGGGCCCAGGGGCGGGCAGGGACTCTTGGTGATGGGGCCGTACCAGGGGCATCTCTCGGCGTGGGGGGAGATGGTGCGGCTGATCGATGACGGGGGGACGCCGGTGGCGCTGATGAGCTATGGGCAGACGCCCAGCGAGGCGCAGAAGTTCTTACGCATTACCGAAGTCATGTATGATCCGGCGGCGCAGACGGGATCGAGTGTGCCGGATAACGAGCAGTTCGAGTTTGTGGAATTGCAGAACATCTCGGATGAATCGTTGAATCTCAGTGGAATTCGGTTTACCCAGGGGATCGGATTCATCTTCGGCAACATTGCGCTGGGGCCCAAGCAGTACATTGTGGTTGTGAAGAATCGAGCGGCGTTTGAGTCGCGCTACGGGGTGGGCAAGGTCAACCTTGCCGGGGAGTATGGGCAATCGCTGCAGTCGGGTTTGAACAACGGCGGGGATCGCATCCAACTGGTCGATGCGGCGGGCGAGGAGATCCTCGATTTTCGGTATGAGCCGACGTGGCAGTTGAGCTGCGATGAGCTGGGACGGTCGCTGGTGATCAAGGATGCAGCGGCAGATCCATCGAGTTGGGGAAATTCGACGAGCTGGCGGGCCAGTGCGCTGACCCATGGATCGCCGGGCGAGAGCGACCCGGAGGCGGCGCTCGGAGCGCCGACGGTGAATGTTGTTCACGTGCAGCCGGAGTTGCGCAGCACGCCGGTGGATGCGGTGACGATTGTGTTCAGTGAGCCGGTCACCGGCTTTGGCTTGAGCGACTTGGCCCTTAAACGTGATGGTGGCGTGAACCTCTTGACCAGCTCGCAGATGCTCACGACGGCCGACAATATTACGTGGGTTTTGAGTGGCCTGACAGAGCTGACGAGCATTTCGGGGACGTATGTTTTGACGGTGGCTGGGGCGCAGACGGGAATTGTCGATTTGGCGGGTAATCCGCTGGTTGCGGGTGATGAGGAGCGGTTTGTGGTGGATCGGCAGGTGCCGACGGTGGTGATCACGCCGGTGGCGCCGGATCCGCGGTTGAACGGGGTTGATTCGATTACGATCACGTTCAGCAAGCCGGTGATGGGCTTTGAGCTGGCGGATCTGCACCTGACGCGTGATGGCGCGGAGGTGCTGATGAATTGGCAGCAGACGCTGACCACGACGGATAAGAAGACGTGGACGCTGAACGGTTTGTCGTCGCTGACTAGCCCGAAGGGGATGTATGTGATTACGCTCGATCCGGATGGCTCGGGCATTACGGATCTGACCGGGAGCCAGCCCCTGGTTGGCAAGGCGAGCGATGTCTTTACGGTGGGACAGATTCCGCCGACGGTGCAGATGACACCGGTGGCGGACACGGCCGGTCCGGTGGATTCCATCACGTTTACGTTCAGTGCGCCGGTGACTGGATTTGACCTATCGGATTTGCAGTTGACGCGAGAGGGCGGGGCGAATGTGTTGACGTCGGCCCAGACGTTGACAAGCAGCGATGGGAAGACGTGGACGCTGGGGAATCTGGCGGGTGTGAGTGATCGCCTGGGCGGCTATCGTCTGCTGCTTAAGGCAAGCGGCTCGGGCATTGTCGATGCCAATCAGACGCCGCTGGCCAGTGATGCATCGGAGGAATTCGTCGTGTATGGCCTGCGGGCCAACGGGCGGCTGGTGCTCAGACGCAGCACGATCAACTCGGATCAACTGAACGTTTACATCAGCAACATCCAGGTTCCCGACTATTCGGTGCGATATGGGACGCTGCCGATGCTCGAGATCAATGATGGGGCTGGCGATGATTGGGTGGTACTGGACTTCTCCCGTGGCGACATGCTTCCCGCTGGCGATGTTCGCTTTACGTCGCGTGCCGGGGGACGCGATGCGTTGGTGATCTGCGGGAACAATGGCGGCCAAGCCATCCAGGCGAACGGCAGCGAAGTTCATTTCGGCGATCGAGTCATTGGGGCGGTAGGGGTCGGCGGAATTGTGCTTGAGGGGGTGAATGGCTCGGTTCTCGATTTGAAGGGTACGGCTGCGGTGAGCCTGGCGGCGGGTGGGAGTAAGGTGCTGAAACTCGGCGGGTTGAGCATTGCGGATGCAGCCACGTTTGATCTGGCCGACAACGACCTGATCGTGACGGCGACGCCGGAGACCAAGGCGGCGGTGCTGACGGCTTTGTCCAACGCGATCAAGTCGGCTCGCGGCGATGGCAGTTGGACCGGAACTGGCCTGACCAGTTCCATGGCACGAGCCAATAACCTGACTGGCCTGGCCATCCTGCTCAATGATCAGGATGGCTCGCCCAGCCTCTCCTCCTTTGCCGGCCAACCCGTCCCCGAGAACGACATCCTGGTGAAGTCCACCTGGACCGGCGATGTGGACCTCACTGGCGTGGTGGACGGGGATGATTACTTCCTGATCGATGCCGGCTTCATCTCCGGGATGGATCAGTATCGCAACGGCGACGTGGACCTGAACGGGGTGATC
>JBLNDH010000351.1:0-6947 GCA_050261455.1 Bacillota bacterium | reverse complement strand
CCTCACCCCGGCCCTCTCCCGGAGTACCGGGCGAGGGAGAGTGGGTGCGCTGCGAATTAGTTTGTTTCGAGGTCATGGTTTCTCCAGTTTGATTTGTGGGGGGTTGCCGAAGTCTAGCCAGAGGCGTTCGAAGGTTTCGCGGGGGGCGGTGCCGTCGTAGATGTAGAGGCGGTATTTGAGGGTGTAGTCGTGGCCGGGCTCGAGGATCCACTCGGCGGATTGGATGGGGCAGAAGTTGAAGAAGATGTCGCCTTCGGGCCAGATGCGCATGGGTTCGGGGTGCTGGCGGTTCTGGGGGTGGCTCATGAATTCGATGCCGGCGGGGCCTTTGGAAGTGGTGCCATACATGGTGCACCAACGGGCGCGGGTGCCGTGGCCATCTTTGCGGGTTTTGCCTTCGGAAGTGAGATAGTTGCTGTTGGCTTCTTTCCATTCGGCCGTGGCGCGGAAACCGATGCCGCCGTAGCGGTATGCGAGGAGTTTGAGGGGGCTGGAGGACGCACAACGCTGGGTGGTGGTGTAATCGACGAGCCAATAACCTTTGTCGGGGCCGCCGACTTTCCAGACACGGACGTCGAGGATCTCGTTGAGGGTAACCTTGGGGCCGCCGGCGGTGTTGAGGGCGACGTGCTCCTGGGCGGCGCGGAAGCCGGCGTAGACGGAGCCACAGGTCTTGTCGAGGAGCTTGGCGAAGCGCACGGTGCCCGTGCCGTCTTTGATGTTCCAGAAATCGACGTGCCGGCCATCGAATTCGGTGGAGGTCCAGGGATTCCACAGGCCCAGGTGGTGGATATGGTCGGCGGGGTGGATGTTGGTGAGGACGATGCCGGAGGGGGAGAGGAGGGGATGAATGAAGCCGCTGCGGGCGTAGCGGGGATCGGCGCCGGCGGGCGGGGGCATGATGGCGGATTGGAAGTGGAGGACTTTGGCGTCGGCCCAGGTAAGGTCGATGCCGGTGTCGGTTTGTTTGGCTTCGATGATCGGGGCGGAGGCGTTATCACCGGTGGAGAGTTCGAAGGTGCGTTTTTCATGGGCGGCGGTGGCACCGGCGAGGATCCAGTGGAGGATGGGAGGCTTGCCGATTTCGAGTTGCATGGGAACGGGCAGACGCTGGTTGGCTTTGATTTCGAAGAGGCAGAGGTGATTGGTGGGAAGGGTGAGGTCATTCAGGGGGATTGAGACAGGGGTGTCGAGGCGGGGCTGGTCGCCAGCGTCAACAGTGAGGCGGGCGAGAATATCGGCTTGGGAAGGCAGGGGCATGAGCCCCACGGCAATAATGCAGATCAGGAATGTTGTTCTCCAGCACATCCTTTTATGTCCCTTCTGGCGCCGGCAGCACGGCGCGGCTTGGAAATGCGGGGGCTGCGAGGAGGCATTATAACGATTCTTGATATATTGCGGAGAATACGGAGGGCACCAAGATGAGAAAAAATGTTTCTTTCTCCATGGGGGAGCCGGAGAGCAGTCGGCGTTAAGCCCGGCATTCATCTACCCGATCCTATTCCTAATGGCCTACTCTGTTGGTCTTGAGTGGGGCCTGACGTGCGCCATCGAATCGAGTGCCCTGAACGGCCTCCTTCGCACGAGGAGTAAACGTTTTATTCGCTGGCGAAGGAAGCTCGCGGCGACTGGTAGTCAATGAACAACGCGGCGTCTTCTCCAATCAGATCCGCCCGTTCGATCGGCCTGGGCCAATATGCCTGGGCCCTGGTCGTCGGTTGGACCCTGGTCGTCATGGGGTTGCTCGCGTGGGCGATGACGGAGAACTATCAGACGGGCCTTGAGGAGGCGCGCGTTCGCAGCCGCATGGCCTACGAGAAAGATATGATGTTCCGCCGCTGGGTATCGGGACACGGCGGCGTCTACGCAGCGGTCAGCCCAACAACTCCCCCCAATCCCTATCTCCAAGTGCCCGAACGGGACATCCGCACCCCCTCCGGCCGCGAGCTGACATTGATCAATCCCGCCTACATGTCGCGGCAGGTCTATGAGGCAACGCAGCAGGATGGAAGTGTTCTGGGGCATTTGACGAGCCTCAAGCCGATTTCCCCCAAGAACGCGCCGGACGAGAAAGAGACGGAGGCGTTGCGCGCATTCGAACAAGGGGCCAAGGAGGTCACCTGGAGACAGGTGCTCAACGGCAAGACCTATTTGCGAGTGATGCATCCGTTCATCACCGAGAAAAGCTGCCTGAGCTGCCATGCCGCACAGGGATACAAGGAAGGCGACATCCGCGGCGGCATCACCACATCGGTCCCGATTCCCTCGCTGGGTCATAGCTTGGCGGGGATGGGGGCCACGCTCTGCGGCTATAGCATGCTCTGGGCGACTGGACTGGGAAGCATCGGCCTGGCGTGGCGGCGCATGGGACGGCACATCCGGCAGCGACAGCAGACGGAAGAGACGTTCCGCCACATTGTGGAATCCTCTCCGACGGCCATGTATTTCTACCGGCTTGAGCCCAACGGACGTCTCGTCCTTACCGGGGCAAATCCGGCTGCTAACCGCACCGTTGGCATCGAGCACGGACCTCTGCTGGGCAAGACGATCGAGGAAGCATTCCCCCAGCTTGCGGGGACGCCGGTACCCGCCCTGTACCGGAAGGTGGCGGCAGGGGAACTTCCGCCTCAATCCTTCGAGCTACCCTATCAGGACAATCGGTTCTCCGGATTCTACACCGTGCGTGTCTTCCAGACCGGTCCCGGCATGATCGCGGTCGATTTCATGGATATTTCCGAACGCAAGCGAGCCGAGGAGGCCCTTCGCGAAAGCGAGGCCAAATTCCGTTCCATCACCACGGCGGCCCAGGATGCCGTGATCATGATGGACGACCAGGGATGCATTTCCTTCTGGAACGATGCGGCCTCGCACATGTTCGGGTTTTCGCCGGAAGAGGCAATTGGGAAGGATCTGCACATTCTGTTAGCCTCGGAACACTACCGCTTAGCCTATAAGAACGCATTGGCGCACTTCAGGGCCAGCGGCCAGGGCCGCGCCACCGGCAAGCTAATCGAACTGGCTGCCCGGCGAAAGGATGGGACGGAGTTTCCTGTCGAGCTGTCGCTCTCCCCCGTGCGTCTCGGCGATCACTGGCATGCGGTGAGTATTCTCCGGGACATCAGCCAGCGGAAGGCACTGGAGGACGAGCTCCGTGCCGCAGCGCGGCTTGATCGGTTGACCGGCCTGCCCAATCGCGCCCTGCTCCTGGACCGCCTCCAGCACGCCATCGAACGGCATCATCGGTTCAAGGATTCCGATTATGCCGTGCTTTTCCTGGACTTTGACCGGTTCAAGATCGTCAACGACAGCCTCGGCCACGAAGTCGGGGACCAGTTGCTGGCCGAAATCGCCCGGAGGCTGAAGAACGCCGTGCGCGCCGTCGATTCGGTCAGCCGGCAGGTCGAAGGCACCACTGCCGCTCGCATGGGCGGAGATGAGTTTGTAATTCTGCTCGACGGCCTGAGCACGCCGGAGGACGCCGGGCTCGTCGCCGAGCGACTGCTCAATACCCTCAGCGCCCCTTACAAGCTGGGGCCCCATGACATCGTCAGCACCGCCAGCATCGGCATCGTGACCAGCGAGTATGGGCACGACCGGGCCGAAGACGTTTTGCGCGACGCCGACACCGCCATGTACGAAGCCAAGCTCGCCGGCAAGGGGCGGGCCATGATGTTCGATGCCTCCATGCGCGATCGCGTCCAGCGGAAACTGGACCTGGAGAATGGCCTGCGCAAGGCGTTGGACACCGGCCAGTTCCTGCTGCAGTATCAGCCGATTGTCTCCCTGGAAACCCGCCGCATCGAGGGCTTCGAGGCCCTGGTCCGCTGGCAGCATCCGGAGCATGGCATGATCTCCCCCTGGGAATTCGTCCCCGTGGCCGAGGAAACCGGCTTGATCGTGCCCCTGGGCCAATGGGTCTTCAAGGAAGCCTGCCAACAACTCGCCCGATGGTGGAAGACCATCGGCCGCGAAATGGCGCCCTCGATCAGCGTCAACCTGTCCCGCCACCAGCTGATGCTCCCGGGCTTGTCGAAACAACTGCAGGACATGGCGGTGGCCGCCGGGATTGATCCGGCTGCCGTCCACCTGGAGGTCACCGAAAGCGCCATCATGGCCGACACCAAGCTGGCAACCCAGGTGGTGCGCGACCTGAAGGCAATCGGCTTCAAGGTGGACATGGACGATTTTGGAACCGGCTACTCCTCGCTGGCGTGCCTGCACCAGTTCCCCATCGACCTGCTCAAGATCGATCGGTCTTTCGTGGCCAATCTCGACCGGGGCCGCGGGTTCGCCGCATTGGTGAACGCCATCGCCATGCTCGCGCGCAACCTGGGCATCCGCGTGGTGGCCGAGGGCGTTGAAACCGAAGATCATGTCGCCATGCTGCAATCGCTGGACTGCCAGTTGGGCCAGGGATACCTCTTCTCCCGGCCACTGCCGGCCGACGACGTGGCGGCATACCTGGCAAAGTCGAACCTTTCCTGCGTGCCCGTCGAATCTGGAATTCCTGCCGCATGAACTCCAGGCCAGCCCGGTCCAGATGGCCACATAGTCAATCCGGATACGAAGCGTGGACCCTGGCAGCCGTTTGCGGACCCAAGTCCACGTCCTCGCATGCCCCCAGGGAGAAAAAAGGAACGGACCGTGACAATTCGGTAACATGAATGCTCCATAATGCTGGCGAGCACAAAGGTTCGATCGGGTGCTGCCAAACAGGAAAGGAGCAGAACATGAATGCAGGAAAGACCGTGCTTGCCGTGTTGGCGATGATGGTGGCTGGTTTGATCTCGGGCCGGGCGCAGGCGGCGGAATCGCTGTCGGTGCTGTTGGAGAAGGGGATCTACGCCGAGGAAACCCTGGGCAATGTGGATGAGGCGATCAAGATCTACCAGCAAGTGGTGGATGAGGGCAGCGCCAATCGGCGCTATGCGGCCCAGGCCCAGTACCGGCTGGGGCTGGCCTTGCTGAAGAAGAAACAGCCCAAGGAGGCGATGGCGGCCTTTGAACGCGTGACGACGGAGTTTGCCGATCAGGAGCAGGTGGCCGCCGATGCCGCCAAACGCCTGGCCGAGACGCGCACCTCCCAGGGCATGTCGGCGCTGTCTCCGATGATCGTCAAGACCAATCCCGCGCCGCTGGCCAACGATGTGGATCCGTCCCTGGCCCAGCTCACGGTGACTTTCGACCGCAAGATGGTCGACAAGAGCTGGTCGTGGACCGGCGGCGGCGAAACCTACCCCAAGGTCACCGGCCAGCCTCACTACGATGCTCCGCGCACCACCTGCACCCTGCCGGTGAAGTTGGAAGCGGGAAAGGTCTATTGGGTCGGAATCAACAGCCCCAGCTACCGCAATTTCCGCTCGGTCAGTGGCCAGTCCGCGCCCTGGTTCATCATTCTCTTCGCCACCCGGTCGGCCGATGGCAAGCCCACAGAGATCCCAGCGGAAATGGCAACCAAGGCCAAGAAAATCAACGAGGATGCCGCCACGCCGGCGCCTGTGGTAGTCAAGACCATTCCCGCGGCGCTAGCCAACAATGTCTCGGCGAATCTGGCGAAGGTCACCGTCACCTTTGATCAGCCCATGTTGGACAAGAGCTGGTCGTGGACCGGCGGCGGCGAGACCTATCCCAAGGTCACCGGCGAGATCAGCTACGATGCCCCGCGTACCACCTGCACGATGCCGGTGAAACTGGAGCCGGGGAAGGTCTACTGGATCGGGATCAACAGCCCCAGCTACCAGAACTTCCAGACGCCGGCGCACAAGCCGGCCGGACGCTATGTGATTCTCTTCGCTACCGCCGGCGCCGATGGCAAGCCCACGCCCATTCCCGAGGAGATGCTTAACCAAGCCAAGGCCATCAACGCCGTCAGCGGCTCACCGGCGGCCGCGAAGTAGCCCCAGGACGTATTTCGGTTTCGCCGTGTGGTAGACTCGCATTAGAGTTTTCCGATGAATCGACTCGGCATCCCAACCAGCACCGGCCGCGCTCTGGCAGCGTGGCCGGTGCTTCTGGCCCTTCTGGCCGCGGCGCTGGTGCCAACCGGCTGCGTTCTGTGGTTCATGAACGCGGCGATGCGCAACCAGCAACTGGCGATGCGCCAGCAGCTCAGCGAGGCTTACGAGCCAAGCGTCCTGGCCATGCGTCAGCAGATCGATTCTTACTGGGCTGCCAAGCGTCACGCGCTGGATGCCTCTGAGGAGCACCCCGCTCCCATTGCTGCCGAGCAGTTGGTCAAAGCCGGCGTCATAGACAGCGCTGTCATTCACGATTCGCAAGGCGCCCTGGCCTTTCCGGTTCCGGCCAAGCCGGTGCCGTTCGATGGAGATGGCATCGAGGATATCCTGGGCGAAGCCCAATGGCTGGAGACCAATGGCCGATATCAACTGGCCGCCGCCCGGTATCAGCAGATCGCCAACACGATCAGCGTCGTGGACCATCGGGTCCGGGCCTTGCATGCGGCAGCACGCTGCCTGGCCCAGGCGGGGGACAAACCCGCGGCGATCGACTTGCTGGCCCGCGCTGTGACAACCGATCGGTACGGCGAAGCACGCAATGAATCCGGGCGGCTCATCGCGCCGGCGGCACTGCTGCACGCCCTGCAATTGATCACGCCTCGTCAAAGCGAAAAGTGGAATCGAACGCTGCAGGAACTGGTCCGCCGGGTACAGGCTTATGATGGCCCGTTCATGCCTTCCAGCCAGCGAATCCTGCTGATGAAGGAGCTTCAGTCCCTGGCCGGCGTTTCCAGTCCGATGCTCGCCGCGGAAGAGTTGGCCGCGAGGTACGTCGAGATCGATCCCCCGCCCCGCGCCGCCGTGGGTCTGCAACGATCCAAGGATGCGGAAATCTGGACGCTGGCCTCCTCCAGCGGCAGGACCATCGGGCTGTTGCGCGATGCGACAGTCCGGGCTATTCTCGACTCCTTACGTGCGAAAATCACCCCC
>JBLNDH010000350.1:0-2739 GCA_050261455.1 Bacillota bacterium | reverse complement strand
CTGATGAGCCTTTACGGCTATGCACCCGAAAAAGACGGGGTAACCCTGCAATGAAATGGATGCGCCTGGCCCTCGGCCTGCCGATCATCCTCCTGGTTTGGTACTTCGTCATCCGCAGTCTGGTAGGCAGTTTCAAGCAGATTGAATGGGGGGCATTGCACGTAAGTTATTCCTGCATCGCGACCTCCGTTCTGTGCCTTTTGCTGGCCCGGCTGATGAACGGGATGAACTGTACCCTGATGCTCCGAGCTTTGGGGGAGCGAGCCCTCTTTAGCCAGGTGGTGCCGGTGATCTGGGTTTCGTCCTTGGGGCGATATGTCCCCGGCAAGATGGCGGTAGTGGCCGGCGCGACCTATGGGCTTATCAAAACAGGGGTTGGATTGCCCGCGGCACTGGCCGGACTATTCCTCTCCACGGCCCTGATGATCCTGATCAGCCTCATGACCGCCACTCCTCTGCTGCTGACCCCCCTGATGCGGGAGAAGCTGCCCTGGGGATGGGTACCGTCGCTGGGGGTCCTGTTGGTGGGATTGATCTGTTTGCAGCCGGGGGTTTTCACGCGGCTGTGCAACCTGGTGATTGTGCGGATGAAGAAGCCACCCTTACCCGCGCGGCTATCGACAGTTGCGCTGCTGAAGGGGGTTGGGCTTACCGTGCTCCGCAGTGTATTCCAGGGGTTGGGGCTGTGGTTCGCGGTGGGGGCGATCGGTGCGCTGCGAGGGACGGATGTATTGATGGCAGTGGGCTCGGCGGGCTTGGCCTCGACGATCGGTTTCGTGGCGGTCTTTGCCCCGGCAGGTCTGGGCGTGCATGAGGCCGTGTACCTAGTCACGCTGGGGCCAGTACTTGGGCCCAAGGCGGCGGTGCTGGCGGTGCTGTTCCGCCTGCTGCACATCACCGCCGATGCGACTGCCGGGGGACTCGGGATGATCCTGTTGCGGGGGCAGGTGGTGCGGGAAACAGTCTTGGTGAACTGAGGTTGGAATTGTGAGACGGCCGAATCTGTTTATCGTTGGAGCACCCAAGTGCGGGACCAGTTCCCTGCACAACTATCTGGATCAGCATCCGGACATCTTCATGTCGCGCCCGACCAAGGAGCCGGCGTGGTTCTGCACGGATCTGCAGGTGAACAAATTCCGCCGGCCACGGGATTTACAGGCCTACCTGACGCTGTTTGACGGGGCGCGCGATGAGAAATGGCTCGGGGAGTCCACCACCTGGAATCTCTACTCCAAGGTGGCGGCAGAGAACATCAAGAAGTGGGACCCCGCGGCCAAGATCATCATCATGCTGCGAAACCCTGTCGATGCGATGTATTCGCTGCATGGCCAGTTCCTGTGGAGCTGCAACGAGGACATCACGGATTTTGAGGAAGCCTTGCGGGCCCAAGCAGACAGGCGGCAGGGCCGGCGCATCCCTGCCGAGGCGCATTCGCCGGATGGGTTGCAGTATTCGGAAGTCTTCACCTTCGCCCCGCAGGTGAAGCGCTACCTGGATGCCTTCGGCCGGGAAAACGTGAAGGTCATCATCTTCAACGAGTTCGTGAAGGAGACGGCTCGTATCTATCGGGAAACGCTGGAGTTCCTGGGGGTGGACCCGAATTTCCAGGCGACACTCGAAGTGGTGAACGCGGCCAAGCCAGTGGCGATGGGATTCAATCGGTTCTTCGGCCAGCGTCCGGGGCTGCGGAACTGGGTGAATCGGTATGTGCCGGTGGGGTTCAAGCAGAAGCTGATGGATGTGGTGCCGCATGTGTTCCCGACGATCAAGCGTGAGAAAAAGATCGATCCGGAATTGCGCAAGCGGCTGCTGCCGACGGTGGAGAAGGATGTGAAGGAACTCGGGGAGCTGATTGGGCGGGATCTGGGTCGCTGGTTGCGGGGCGAGTGAGAGGGAGTGGTGAGAAGGGACAGGAGAGAACCCACGGCCAGGCCGTGGGTTCTTTTTTGGTGATTGGGCGGGGTTGGTCCGCAAAACCGCAAGCGTGTATTCGAATCGGACGGCGTAGCAAGGTTGCGGCGCTTAATTGTCAATTATCAATTAGGTGAGGAAGGTCGGAAAGGGTGGAGGGTTCTAAACTGACGAAAGACATTTTCGAAGCGATTGTTCGTACTGCGGGAGGATTGCGTCCCAGGAGAAGTCGGTGCGGGCGCGGTGGGCGGCGGCAGAGGAGAGAGATTGGTAGAGGGCGTTGTCGGATAAGAGGCGGGAGATGGCCTGATGGAGGGCGGGGTAGTCGGCGGGGGGGGTGAGCAGGCCGGTGATGTTGTCCTGGACGGCTTCGGGGATGCCGCCGACGCGGGTGGCGACGGCGGGCACGCCGGCCAGGGCGGCTTCGAGGAGGACGATGCCGAACCCTTCGATATCGCCGGGGATGTCCAGGGCAGGGAGGACGAAGAGATGGGCCTGGTGAAAGAGAGCATTGAGCTCGGCGTCGGGGACGGTGCCGAGAAGGCGGACGTGGTTCTCTAGGTGAAGCTCGGCGACCTTGGCTTGGATGCGCTCACGCAGGCGTTCGGGGTGGACGAGGGAGACTTTGGCGTCGTCGCCGACGATCAGGAGAAGGACGTCGGGGTGATCTTTCACGAGTGCCGGCATGACGTGCTCGACGAATTCGAGGAGGCCCTTGCGGCGGATGAGGCGGCCGACGGAGAGGAGGATGCGGGGGGAGGAAGATCCGGGGCGTGTGGGGAATGCAGTGCTGAGTGCGGGGTGCTGAGTGCTGAGTGGCGAGGGCTG
>JBLNDH010000349.1:0-18357 GCA_050261455.1 Bacillota bacterium | reverse complement strand
CCCCCCCTACCGCTTTCTGAATGAGCGCCCGGACCAGCTTTTGGAGTTGGCCAGTCACATGACCCAGCACCATCTTTCGCCCGACGGCGTGGTGGTCTTCCGGCACGATGCCGCTGATGCGTTGGCGATCCCCTGTCTCCCCCCTTTCGATACGCGAACGTATGGCGGGATGACGCTGGAGTTGCTTCGCCCTGCAACCCCCCTGCCTTCGGACCAGACCAACCCCGTCGGATCATAGTCCGGGGTAATCGAGTGTTCGTTTCCCGCCAGTATGTGAGGCGAATCTCCCGGCAAGTTGTGATGTAACAGTGGATCTTGGCGCGGCAGGAGCCTCACCTGGGTGTCTTCAGTGCAGTTCCGCCCTCAAGGCTTGCTGAAGCGGGCAGGTCACTGCATTGATATCACAGCCAGCCCGATAGGCATCGAGCAACCTCTTGGACTGATCGGCCAGAAGGCGACGGGTTTCCCGGCGTTTTCCTTTAATACGGGGGATCGCCATGTGGTCATAGGCGGTGGTTTGGTGCCGCATCCAGGCGATGACGGCGGCCTCGGCGCGCTGGCCGACGGGGATACGCTCGGTGCGGGCGACGGTGCCGCTGCCCACCGGTGTGGCATGTTCGGTGACAGCCTGGGCCAGTCTTTGGGCCACGTCCGCATATCGGGGATGGAAGGCCAGGAAATCAACCACCGTCTGGTGGAAGCTCTGGACATACTCGGCCTGATCGCGCCGGCGCCGCTGCGCATCGGCCTCTCGCCGTTTGGCATACTGGGGCGTGGCACGCTCGATAACCAGTTCATTCCGGACCGCCTCGACGATGGTTTGCGATGCCCAGACGCCTTGGGAGAAAATCTTGCGTCCTTTCTTCTCCTGAACCGTCCAGGTCGGGCCTGCCGCTTTGATGCGGCGTGTGAGGGCGGCATCCCCTGGTGGCACCAACACCCAATCGGCCGGCGCGTGCAGCATCTCGCCGTTGGCGGTGCGTACCGAGCGGGGTTCAGGACCAGGGGATACAATTCGCGTTTGGTGAGGCATCGGGCCGTACCGGCTATTCCTAGGCGGCCCTCGTATCCTGCTCGGGTATCCGAGCTTCCGTCGGCCGCATTCACAGGCACATCGTAGCGACCGCTCACGCCGAAATCACGCGAAAGGGAGTTCCGCTGTGTGAGGTAACAAACGGCGGGCTGCGGATTTGCAATGTCGGACCGAGTTGGTCACCATTTGGTGACCCGGTGAGCATTCCGCCTCGGGTTATTGGCTGGCTCGCTGACGGAATGATCCGGAAGCTGGTATAGAACAAAAGCGGAACCTAGGGAAGAAAATGGCCCCTGGGCTCAACAATACTAAGAGCGAGTATTCAACGGCTAGAGAGTAGTCATTTGCACGCAATGGATATTGAGCTCCTTGGCCGCATTCGTCAGGGAGACAAAAGTGCCTTTCATGAGTTGGTTGATCGATACGCCGGGCAGTTGTTCGGCGTTGCCTACTCGCTATTGGGAAATGCGGCGGACGCGGAGGATGCTGTGCAGGAGACGTTTGCCGGTGCCTTCAAGGGTCTATCGAGCTTCCGCGGCCAGGCTTCGGTGAAGACCTGGCTGCTGCGGATCCTGGCAAGGCAGGTCGCCGGGTGTCGGCGGTCGAATGTCCGGCAACGGCGGATTTTGGTCGAGGCGCAGGATTCCTCTCCAGACAATACACAGTACACCGCCGCTTCCCCCGAGGTGGGGGTCGATCAGCGACTGGATGTCATGTCGATGCTTCAGACGTTGTCGCCAGAGCATCGCGATGTGGTGGTGCTCCGCGAGTTCGAAGGGCTGAGCTACGGGGAGATGGCTGAGGCACTGGGAGTGCCGCAGGGGACGGTGGAATCGCGGCTGCACCGGGCCCGGCAGGAGTTGAGGCAGCGGTTCAAGGAGTATCTGTGAGGGTTCCGTGGCGATCGAGCCGAATGCCCGAGTTTCACGGATCTTTACCGGGAAGAGAAAATAGAGATCGCGGAGAGACGAAAATGAATTGCGAGAATAATCGTCATCTTGACGCGTACTACGACGGAGAGCTGTTCGGAGAGGACCTTGCCCGCTTCGAAGCCCATCTATCGGAGTGTCTGCCCTGTCGCACGGAGTTGCAGGAGCTCCAGAAGCTTTCCGAACTCATTTCCCGGGTGGAGATTCCATCGATTCCCTCTGAGACGATGGATCGGCTGCATGATTATGCCGAGATGAGCGGGGAAATGACGGTGTTGCGGATTGCGGAGTGGCTGACCGCGGCGGCGGCGGCAATCCTGGTGGTGGGGCTCCTGGTGTTGTTCTGGGAACGCCCATCGTACGCCCAATCTGTAACGGCGTGGGAACAAGTGGTGATCAATCGCCAGGTCGATGGACAGGGCAACGGAACGGTGGAACCGCTGCAGATGGCGGAGTGGGTGGCTCGCGGGCTGGCGTCCGAGAATAGTCATGATTAAGGCAAAGGTCATCATTGTCGCAGGATTTCTGGTGAGTTTCGGCGCGGGACTCGTGATCGGGTTGTCGAGCCATCCATCGGGAGGAGGACCACACCGGCCGCGGCCTTGGATTGCCGGTCAATTGGGCCTTTCGGTGGAACAGGAACGGCAGCTGGAGAAGATCTGGTCGAATGTCGTTCGCCCCCCTGGCCCGGAGGATGAAGAGCGCCGGCGGGCCCTGCGTCGAGAACGGGATGATGCGGTCGCGGCGTTGATTGCGCCGGAGCAGAAGGCTGCGTACGACAAGATCTGCAAGGACTATTTTGACAAGGTGGGGCAGCTCGGCGCGGAAAGAGGCAAGCTGATTCAGGCTGCGGTGGAGCAAACCAAGAAGATCCTGACCGAAGAGCAGTGGAAGAAGTTCGACGAGTTTCACAAGAGACGCGGAGGTGACGGGCATGGGCGTGGCCCCGGCCCGCGGCCCGAGAATGAGGCGACTTCTCGGCCCGCCGCGCATTAACCGTCGCCCGAAGGTGGGAAAGGAGCAACGATGTTTCGCAGGAACGTGGCAGCATTATCGGTCGTGGGTGTGTTGTTGGTGGCAGGGCTTGCCGGATATGTGTTGGCGCAGGATGCGGGCGGCCCAGGGGGGCCCGGAGGCCCAGGCGGCCCGGGAGGCCGGTTTGATCCGGCGCAATTCCGACAGCGGATGTTCGACCGCATGAAGGAACAACTGGGGGCCAGCGACGACGAATGGAAGGTCCTGCAGCCGAAGGTCGAGGCGGTCATGAACGCTCAGCGCGGCGGTCGCGGCGGTGGCTTCATGGGCATGATGGGCCCCGGCGGACCTGGCGGTCGGCGCGGTGGGCAGGGCGCCGATCGGCAGCCCGAGACTCCGGTGGCCAAGGCTTCGCAGGAGCTGCGGACTACCCTGGAGAACAAAGACGCCAGCGCTGACGACATTGCCAAGAAGCTGCAGGCCCTTCGCGATGCCCGGGAGCAGGCCAAGCAAGAGCTGGCCAAGGCGCAGAAGGAATTGAAGGAACTGCTCAGTCAGCGTCAGGAAGCTACGATGGTCATGAGTGGCCTTCTCGACTAATCGCATTGCTCAAAACCAGGGAATTGCCGTACAGCGTTGATCGAGGTGAGCTGCCGATAGCGTTACGACTCTCGATCAATAACCGGGAAGGATAGAACTCGTTTCAAGCCCCGGGCTTGCCAAGGCGCGCGCTTGGCTGAAAGGGTTTGGGACTCGTTCTTAGGAGCAGGCCGTGCAGGAAGTACTTGGACAGATGCTCAGCGAAGGGCTGCTGGATGAAAAAGCAGCGAAGGTTGCCCGTACGCTGATAGCCGAAGGCAAACCGCTGGACGAGGCGGTGTTGGCCGCCGACGGCGTTTCGGAAGAAAAGCTGCTCCGGTTCCTGGCTGCCATATTCGATGTGCAGTTCGTGGATCTGGACAAATGCGAGGTCTCCAAGGACTTCCTGGCGCAGTTTCCTACGCGAGTACTGGTTCAGCATCGGCTATTACCCCTCGAGGAGAAGGGCGGCGTAATCCTGGTCGCCACGAGCCGCCTGTGTGACACGACCGGCTTGGATGAATTGCGCCTGGCCTGTGGGCGTGATTTCCGGCCGGTCGTGGCACCCTCCGCAGAAATTGAGCGTTGCATCAAGCGATTGCTCGGCGTCGGTGCCGAGACGTTGCAGTCGCTGGTGTCGGATGGCAAAGGAGAGTTGCAGGTCATCGATGCCGGCGACGAGGAGGATCTGGACCTGACCGAGGCCGCCCAGGACGCCTCCATCATCAAGTTCGTCAACCAGATCCTGACGGAAGCCATCGAACTGCGGGCCACCGACGTTCATTTTGAGCCCTTCGAGGACCAACTCCGGGTACGGTATCGCGTGGATGGCGTGCTGCAGCAGGCCAACATCCCCCCGGAGGTTCGTCGCTTCCAGGCGGCGATCGTCTCACGCATCAAGATTCTCAGTCACCTGGATATCGCCGAAAAGCGTATTCCCCAGGATGGCCGCATCAAACTGAAGATTGCCAATCGCGAGATCGACGTGCGCGTGTCGGTGATCCCGATGCTGCACGGCGAGGCCGTCGTGCTGCGTATTCTCGATCGTGGCGATGCGCTGCTCGGCGTGGAACACCTGGGCATGGCCGATCGCGATCGCAAGGCGTTTACCAAGATCCTCGACCTGCCTCACGGAATTGTCCTGGTAACGGGCCCCACCGGCAGCGGCAAGACCACCACCCTGTACGCCGCCCTCTCGCAGATCAATGACATCGAACGGAAGATCATCACCATTGAAGACCCGGTGGAGTACCACCTGAGTGGCGTGAACCAGATCCAGGTTTCGCAGAAGACGGGGTTGACATTTGGCATGGGCCTGCGGGCCATTCTGCGTCACGATCCGGATGTGGTGCTGGTCGGCGAAATCCGCGATCAGGAGACGGCCGAGATCGCCGTTCAGGCGTCGCTCACCGGACACCTGGTTTTCTCGACCTTGCATACGAACGATGCCCCGGGAGCCGCCACCCGCCTGGTGGACATGGGCGTTGAGCCTTACCTGGTTGCCTCGTCGCTGGAGACGGTGGTCGCCCAGCGTCTGGTTCGCGTCATTTGCCCGCACTGCAAGGAAGTCATGCCCAAGGCCGATATTGAGAAAATTCGCGACGAGTACGGCTCGGTGGTGCCACCGATGATGTACCGTGGCGCCGGCTGCCGGCAATGCCTGGGGACGGGCTATCGCGGGCGAATCGGCATTTTCGAGATGATGCATGTGACCGATGAAATTCGCGCGCTGATTCTGAATCGCGCCCCGACCGGCGATATCCGCAAGGTTGCCGTCGAACAGGGCATGGTTAGCCTGCGCGGCGACGGCTGGCGTGTCATCCGGGAAGGACGCACCAGCCCCGAGGAAGTGCTCCGCGCCACCAAGGATGAGTCGGTCAGCAACGCGATGATCGCACGGGCCATGCAGATGAGCGAGTCGACGGACATGGTTGGGAGTCATCCGTAATGCCGGTGTTCCTCTACACAGCGCTGAATCGGCAGGGGCAGCAGACGACGGGAACCCTCTTGGCGGAAAGCCGCGCTGCCGCACTGGATCAGGTCCTTGAGAAGGGGCTGTCCCCGGTGGCAGTCGAAGAGCAACCGGAGGCGGGGGCGCCAATCCATGCGTTTGGCTTCTCAACCCGCGTCTCCCAATCGAGTGTCGAGGCGTTCACGCGGGAACTGGCGAATCTGCTGGGAGCGGGATTGCCCCTTTCCCGTTCGCTCTATCTGCTGCGGCGGGAGGCATCGCAGCCGGGAGCGAGGAAAGCCTGGGCGACGATTCACGAGGACGTGGTGGGCGGCATCTCGCTGGCTGATGCTCTGTCCAAATGGCCCAAAGCGTTTTCGAAGGTCTACGTGGCGATGGTTCGCGCCGGCGAAACCGGTGGATTCCTCCCGCTGGTTCTGCAGCAGATCGCGGACTTCCGCACGCGTGAACAGGATCTGAAGGGCAAGGTGCAGGCCGCCATGATCTACCCGGCCGTCCTGGCCAGCTTTGCGTGCATCGTCCTGGTTGTCCTGTTGACGTTCTTCATCCCAAAGTTCTCGGGAATCTTCGCCGACTTTGGCGGCAAGCTCCCCTGGCTGACCCGCGTCGTGGTGGGAATCAGCCAGGGGTTGTTGAGCTACGGGCCTTTCATTGCCATTGGGGTGGCAGCCATCATCGTGGCTTTGAAGCGTGCCGCGACCAGTGAGGCCGGGCGACGCATGATTGAGCAGACCACGTTGAAGATTCCCGGCGTCGGCCGCGTCATGGCTCGCTTTGCCCTGGTACGGTTCTGCCGAATGCTGGGAACCCTCGTCGGCGCCGGCGTGCCGCTGGTGGCGGCGTTGCGTGTTGCGAAAGAGGCGCTGGGCAACCAGACCCTCGCCGATGCCGTCGGTTTTGCCACCGAGGAAGTTCAGCGCGGTGCATCGCTGGCCAAGAGCCTGGCCAGCTGCCCACAATTGTTTCCCGCTTCCGTCGTTGAAATGGTAACTGTGGCCGAAGAGACCGGGCGATTGGACAAGGAACTGGTCCGGCTTTCTCTGACGTTTGAGGGGGATCTGGACCGGCAGTTGAGAATGCTGGTGGCATTGGCCGAACCCCTGTTGCTGTTCGCCATGGCCGCCATGATCGGAACGGTCGTTGTGGCCATGCTTTTGCCGGTCTTCACATTGCAGGATCTGGTGCATTGATCGCCAGAAGAGGTTAGTGACATGCATAACAATTTCATTCGCAAAACCATCATCAGACGTTCGGGGTTCACGCTCATTGAGCTGTTGCTGGTCATGGTGATTCTCATGGTGTTGGCCGGCATCGTCGCGCCGAAGTTCACCAACCGTTCCGAACAGGCTCGCATCACCGCCGCCAAGACGGACATCGCCAATCTCGAGGTTGCGCTCGATGCGTTCGAGATCGACAACGGGCGGTATCCGACCAGTGATGAGAAGCTGGAGGCATTGGTGCGTGCGCCGCAGAATTGCCCGAACTGGAAAGGCGAGTACATCAAGCGTGGCGTTCCCAGTGACCCGTGGGGCCGCCCCTATGTCTATGTGTATCCCGGCCAGCACAACGCCAACGGCTACGATCTGTACTCCCTGGGCGCTGATGGCCGAGAGGGCAATGACGACATCGACAACTGGTCCAAGTAAGCCCCATGAACCGGCGTCGCGCACAATCCGCAGGATTCACTCTTCTGGAGCTGGTCCTGGTAATGGTGATCTTCTGCACCGTCATGGCCATTGCTGCGCCATCGCTGCGTGGATTCTGGGGCGGGTCGGAGACCAATAACACCGCCACCCAGGTCCTGGCATTGACGCAATGGGCGCGATCGGCCGCCATTACCGAAGGATGTCTGTACCGGCTCAACATCGATGCGACCACTGGCGAGTACTGGTTGACGGTGCAGCAGGACAGCGATTTCGTGCCGCTGGGATTGGAAATCGGCCGCGTGTTCACCCTCGCCGAAGAGACCCGGATCGAGCTGAGCCGATTGGATGGGAGCAACGAGAACTGGATTACGTTCCACCCCAGCGGACGTCTTGAGCCGGCCACGATCCGGATCGTTGACCGCCGGAATCAGGAAATCCAAATCAGCTGTCCCTCCCCTACCGAGCGGTTCCAGATCCTGGCCAGGAACGGAGGATCCCGATGATCGCCCATCGCTTCAGCGCCTCCGCTCTTAGGCGACGACAGGGTTTCACCCTGCTTGAAGTCCTCGCGACGCTGGTTGTCATCAGCATCGTGATGCCGATCGTCATGAAGGGGATCTCCCTGGCGCTGTCCGCGGCGAGCCTTTCCAAGCGGAGTGTTGAGGCCGCTACCCTCGCCGAGAGCAAGCTCGAGGAGCTTGCCGTTGTGGGGCCCTGGAGCACAGGCACTATGTCGGGCGATTTTGGGGCAGACTGGCCGGACTACCGCTGGAACACCCTCATCACCAGTCGCGATACCGATTTGATGGAGATTTCGGTGAATGTCACCTGGCCATGGCGCGGCGGCGAGCGATCGGTCGGGCTCTCCACGATGGTCTATGTTCCCATGACCGGCACCACAGGTTCGACGAACAGTCAAGGCACAGGTTCCACAGGGCAATGATCGCAAACAGGCGACAATCCGGCTTCACGCTCCTGGAGGTGCTCCTGGCGATGGCCATGGTCAGCATGGTGGCCCTGTCGCTGTATGCCTCCTTGCGCATCGCGTTCCGAGCGCGGAACAGCGCCATCGACGCCATCGGTCCGATCCGGACCGCCAGCCTGGCGTTGGACATGATCGGCCGGGACCTGGAATGCACGTT
Organism: Bacillota bacterium; assembly: GCA_050261455.1. Classification (GTDB taxonomy): domain Bacteria; phylum Planctomycetota; class Phycisphaerae; order Tepidisphaerales; family Tepidisphaeraceae; genus JAPLNB01. Next base: position 10,081 of record JBLNDH010000349.1, on the reverse strand, counting down.
GTCGCCCAATGGCATCATGGCGGGTGCTTTCATTGGCCAGCATTCCACCGACAACGGCGGTCTGACAGACATCCTGGAATACTACTGCGTCGGCGAAGGCCCCGATCATTCCGATCCCACCGGTTGGGGCGGCATGCGTAAGATCGATCTCGGTGTGGTCACCCTGGCCGACGGCACCTCTGGCGCCCTCGTCCGCAGAATCACCAGCAATCTGCTTTCCCCCGTCACCGTTGATCCCGAAGAGGAAATCCTCTGTCGCGGCGTCAAGGCCTTCATGCTGCGCTACTACGATGGCACCACCTGGCAGGATGTCTGGGACTCCACCACAATGGGCAATGTCCTCCCCATCGCCATTGAAATCACCCTGGAAATCCAGTGGCCGCCCGAAAACACCGACACCGCCCGGCCCTGCAGGGTAACAAAGATCCTCCCCCTGGTTTGCCGGACGGAACCGGAAACGACAACAGGAGGCGGGCAGTGACGTCACGCACGCCGGCCATCTTCGCAGACGCTGCCTTGCCTAACGGGACAGCGGGCCGAACCGTCCTCGGACGCCGCGGCACCGTGCTCATCGTGACCCTTTGGATCATCTTCGTCCTGGCCGGCCTGGTGCTCGTTTTTGCTCGGTCCATGCGCGTGGAAGCTTACGCCTCTGCCAATCACGTCGCAGCCATCCAGGCCAGCTGCGTGGAACGCGGCGCCGAGCAGTATGTCCTGGCGTTGATCGATCAGCAAAAGGACGCCGTGCTGGAACTGTCGGAGGATTTCTTCGCGGCCGTTCCGATAGGCGACCCGGTTAGTTCACAACCCTCCGGCGGCTACTTCTGGATCGTGCGTCCCGATTACGGCGATGTTTCCTTCCCAGTTTATGGCCTGGTCGATGAATCGTCCAAGATTAACCTGAACACGGCATCGCAGGACATGCTCTACTACCTGCCCAACATGCCCGACGATCTGCCCCCCGCCATCGTCGATTGGCGGGATACCAATGATGATATCACCGATGGCGGCGCCGAATCCGAGTACTACCTGTCGCTCCCGATGCCCTACTACTGCAAGAATGGCTCTCTGGAAACGCTGGAAGAGCTTCTGCTGATCAAAGGTGCCTCGCGAGAGCTGTTGTACGGGATCGACGCCAACCGCAACTTCGGCACCACCGCCGTGGTCCCCAGCCAACTGGGCAGTGCCCACTCGGCCTCAACGGGCATCCGCCGTTCGTCGAATCAGCAGGGCCTCTCCTCTGCAGATACAACGGATCTTACTCTGCAGTATGGGCTCAGGGATTACCTGACCGTCTACAGTGCCGAGCCAAACAACGACGCCTCCGGCCAGAGGCGAATCAACATCGGAAACGGCGGCAACAGGCAGTCCTTGATCTCGGCGCTGAACAGTACTTTCGGAGCGTCCCGCGGCAGCCAGATCGCCGCTCGCGTCCCGAACACCCTCAATTACCGCGACATCTTCCAGTTCTACACCGAAAGTCGCATGACGCTGGAGGAGTTCCGCCAGATTGCCGATCGCCTCACCACCAGCAATCAACAGGTGGTTCGCGGCCTGATCAATATCAACACGGCTTCGCGAACCGTCCTGTACTGCTTGGGACTCGGGGATGCCGAGATCTCAAGACTGATTTCGCAGCGTAACGCGGCGAACGTGGATCGTACGAATGTCGCCTGGGTGATCGAAGCCCTGACCGGCACCACCTTGCCGTCGAATCTGGGCAGCCGGATCACGACCCGGGCCTATCAGTACACCGCCGATATTGTCGCAGTCAGCAGCAATGGGCGATCTTTCAAGCATTGTCGCATCGTGATCGATTCCCAGAATTCGCCGCCGACGGTTGTCTACCGACGGGATCTAACGGAGCAGGGCTGGCCGCTGGATCCAAGCATCTTGACCTCGTTGCGATCGAACGGCAGCCCACTCGGTTCTTCGCCACTGGTGCGCAGGAGTGCATTCTGATGGTTGTCGGAGCCTCTAAGTTCCTCGGATTGGCAATCAAGGATCGATCGATCCTCGCTGCCGAAGTACACGTTTCCGGCAATCGGCGAAGCGTGGCACGGATGGCCGAGTTCACCTTCGCTGCGGGTCTTTCCTGGGATAAGCCCGAAGCCCTGGGGCCTGTTTTCCGTACCTTCTTACGGAAGGAGCGATTCTCGGCCTCACGCGCGATTGTCGGCGTCCCAGCACGGTGGCTGCTGGCCGCGGAACGCGAGGTCCCCCCCGCCGCCCCGCAAGTCGCCGCCGATGCTTTGCGACTTCAGGCGGAACGATTGTTCTCGCACGAGATGAAGGACTTGGTTTTCGACTACGCCGGCCACAGCGACCCCAAACAGGCGAGAAAGGTCCTGCTGGTCGCCATGCCGCGGCAATACCTCGATCGCATCGAAAAGCTGGTGGACAGCGCCGGCCTGTCTGTCTTGGCGGTGGCTCCCGCATCGCTCGTGCTCCGGGCCGCGACCGCCGCATCATCCGAGTGCAGCGTGTCGCTGCTGGTGGAGTCCGACGCTGCTGAGTTGATCTTGCAGGAAAACGGCACGCCGCGTCTGCTCCGATACCTGCCGACCGGCGGACTCGGCCAGAGCGCCGAGGGTATGGCCGATCTCACCGCCTATCTGACCACGTTGACCAATGAGGTCAAGCGGGCCACCATTCTTATGCCGGTTGCCGGCACGCTCCCGCGATTCGTGGCGGTATGGGACGGGATCGGCCTGGATCCCTCCCAGGCCAGTTCGCTCACGCAACGCACCGGCATGGATGTGCACCTGAATGGGGATTTATCCCTCCTGGGTGTTGCGACCAACAACGGCGAGGCCCATCATTCCGGTCGATTCGGCCCCGCTATCGCCTTGGCATTGGCGGGCGCCAAGCCCGAGTCGCTCGGCATCGACTTCGTCCACTCGCGCCTGGCACCCCAGAAAAAGCGGAGAATCGGGCATCGCGTCATCCTGGCGGCAGTGGTCGCCGTCGCCACGATCGCCGCCGGCGCACTCCTTGTACTCGATCTGCGACGAAGCGAAGTGGAACTGGCGGACCTGCAGGATCGCCTGACTACCATGAAGCCCGAGCTTCGCGAGGCCGAAGCCATCGCCGCCAGGGTATCGTTTGCACGCGGCTGGTATGAGACACGCCCCCCCTTCCTCCAGTGTTTGAAGGAAATCTCCGCCGCCTTTCCCGAAGAGGGCCAGATCTGGGCCACCAGCTTCTCCGCCCGCGATAATTCCAGCAGTACTTCCATCCGCGATCATTGCAAGGGACAACTGGCGGGGCGGGCCTCCGATCAACGAAGCGTGCTGGCCGTACTGGAGCGGCTCAAGAACAACAAGAAATTCGCTGACGTCAAGCTTCAGGATATGCGCGAGGCGACCGGCGGAAACCGTCGCGATGTCTCTTTTTCCCTGAACTTCACGTACATTGCAGTGGAGTAACCGGTGATTCTGTCGAAACGAGAACGATATACGGGCATTGTGACAGCCGTTGTGGTCGGCCTGTTTGTCATTGATCACTACGCACTGCAGCCTCTCCTGGACCGGCGTGCGCAGGTCCGGGCGGACATCGATAAACAGGGGGAAGAGTTGTTACGGGCAACTGGGTTGTTCACCAATAAGCCCAAGCTCCTCAACAAATGGAACAGCATGGTCAGCGCGGGCCTGGGCGCCAGCGCCTCCGCCGCCGAGAGCCAGGTCCTGCAGAAGGTCAGCACCTGGGCCCAGGAGGCCGGACTGAATCTCTCCTCGGTCAAGCCCGAGGCTCCGGTCGCTGAGAAGCAGTTCCGCAAGATCGTCTTCCGTGCCACCGGCACTGGCTCGATGAGTTCGGTCGCCGGGTTCCTCTGGCGAATCCAGTCAGCCAAGATCCCGATCCGCATCGCGGACCTGCAGATCACGCCGCGGAAAGAGGGAATGGACGATCTGTCCCTCCAGATCGGTATCTCCACGGTCTATCTGGCGCCCGAAGCGGAAAAACAGCCCAAACCCGCATCCCCTGTGGCACGAGAGGAGAAGCCATGAGTATCCGCGTAATCATTCCCGTTGCTGCTGTGGCGTTCCTCACGCTAGCCGCAGGCTCCGTTCAAGCGCAGGAAAGGAGCGATGACCGGAGCTTCATGGAGAAGTTTGGCCTGATTGTCCAACGCAACATCTTCGCTCGCAATCGCGCACAAACCTCCCAGCGCCCCTCCACCCGAAGCGACCCGCCCCCCAAGCCAGCGGCGTTCCATATTCTGACCGGCATCGTGCGTCGGGAAGATGGCGATGGATACCTTGCATTCATCGAGGATACTCGCGCCGGCACGACCAACAAGGTCCTCGTCGGCAGCACCATCGCCCAGGGCACGGTTAAACGAATCGATTTTGGCGCTATCGAATTTGAGACTGACGGCAGGCTGGTCACCGTGGAGATCGGCAAGAGCCTTGTGGGCAGTTCGTCCGTTCCACAGGCCAGCACCACTCAGCCATCCAGTGAATCGGGTTCGGCGGACAGTTCCGCTCGGACCGGAAGTGGAAGCTCAGTGCCGTCGGGTGATGTTGCCGAACGGATGCGGCAACGGCGACTTCAGGAATTGAAGAAGTGAATCGCTGTGGACAGCGGTCAATTGGGGCTTTGTCAGCGGCTCATCAAAGGAATACTGCCATGCGTTGCGCGCGGGCTATTGTCGTATTATCGTCAGCAGTCAACTTCGCCCTCGGTCCAAGTGTCTCCACCTTCGCGGCGGAGGCCACAACCCAGCCGACTACTCAACCGATCGCGGCGCGGGCCGTCACACCGGCCACCCAGCCGTCTATGGCCCCACTGCCATCGCCGTTCGTGCGCCCGGGGTTTGCTCCACCGACCACACGCCCTGTTGAAATCGGCGTCACCACCGCTCCCGGCGGCGGCATCATCCTCAACTTCCGAGACGCCGCCGTCGACACCGTCCTGGAACAGCTCTCCGACGTTGCGCGATTCATCATCGTCAAGGAGACTAAGGTCGAAGGTCGTGTGACTCTCGTCAGCAAGCAGCCCGTCAGTCCCGACGAGGCAGTCGGCCTGCTGAACACGGCACTGAAAAACAACGGCTATGCCGCCATCCAGATGGGCCGCATCCTCAAAATCCTCCCGCGCGATAAGGCCAAACGCGCCAACATCCCCGTGCGCACGGGCAACGATCCCCTCAAGATCGAGCCCACCGACGAACTGATCACCCAGGTCATTCCGATCCGGTTTGCCGACGCCGTCCAGCTCAAAAACGATCTGGCCCTGATGGTCGGCACCGACGCCGACTTCTCCGCCAACGCCAGCAGTAACTCGATCATCATTACCGACTCGGCCGCCAATATCCGTCGCATCACGGAGATCATCAGCGCCCTGGACACAACCCTGGCCGACGCCAGCGACGTCAGGGTCTTCCGGCTCAAGAATGCCAGCGCCGCCAATACCGCCCGGCTCATCACCGACGTATTCAAAGATGACACGCAAAACCAGAATCGCGGCGGCAACACCGGTGGTATGCAGTTCCCCGGCTTCATGCGCGGTGCCTTCGGTGGCCCGGGCGGATTCGGCGGACCGGGCGGGTTCACTGGTGGATTTACCGGCGGGCGTGGTGGCAATAACGCCGGAGGGCGGGGTGGCAACAGTGGCGGCGGCCAAGGCTCGTCCGCCCGCTCGGCAGGCAAGGTCAGCGCCTCCTCCGACGATCGCACCAACACCATCGTCGTGACCGGCCCATCCGATACCCTCAAAGTCGTCGAACGCGTCGTCAAAGAGCTGGATGCCGATCCCACCGAGCAGCAGAGCGTCTTTGTCTACAGCCTGAAGAACGCCCAATCCGTCAACGTTGAAGGCGTGCTCAACAGCATCTTCAGCGGTAGCTATAGTGGGGGCTCCTCCTACCGCAACAGCACATCCACGAACCGGAATACTCAGCGCACCGGCAGCTTTGGCAGCAGCATGGGCGGCCGCAGCGGCGGTGGCAGCAGCGCGTTTGGCGGCACGCTCGGCAGCTCTTTCAGCGGCACGGGTTTCAACGCCGGTGGCGGCATGCGGTCGGGAGGCTTCGGCGGTGGGTTCGGCATGTCCTCCCTTTCCTCCAATGCCAATCGCCTGGCCTCGGATCTGATCGGCCAGGTCTACGTCGTCTCCGATGCCGACACCAACTCGCTGTTGGTCATGACCTCTCCCAAGAACTGGGAACGCGTCAAGCAGATCCTCGAGGAACTGGATCGCCCCGTGCCCCAGGTCCTGATCAAGGTCCTTCTGGCCGAAGTCACTCATGACAATTCCCGTGATCTCGGCGTGGAGTGGTCCGTCCTCAATCTTCGTACCACCGCGGATGGTCAGACTCGCGGCCAGTCGGTGGGCACGGATTTCGGCCTCGCTACCGCCCAAGGTGGCATGGTCGTCAAAGTACTCGAAGAGAACGTCACCGCCACTCTCCGCGCCCTAGAGAACACCGGCAAGCTCGATGTGCTCTCGCGTCCATACATCCTGGCCAGCGACAATCAGCTAGCGACCATTACCGTCGGCCAGGAAGTGCCTTTTGTCGAGCAGAGCCGAACCACCGACACCGGCCAGACCATCGACACGATCTCTTATCAAGACATCGGCATCATCCTGAACGTCATCCCCCACGTGAACCCCAAGGGCCTGGTCATCATGGACGTTTCCCCTGAGATTTCCGCCCTGACCAACACCACCGTCACCGTCTCCGGGAATCAAAAGTACACCGTCTATGCCAAGCGATCTGCTCAGAGCCGCGTCTCCATTCAGGATGGCCAAACCATCGTCATCGGCGGCCTGATGGAAGATCGCAAGAACGACACGATTGACAAGGTCCCCTTGCTGGGCGATATCCCCCTGGTTGGCGGCCTCTTCCAACGCCGACAGACCACCAAGAGCAAGACCGAACTGCTGATCTTCCTGACGCCTCATGTGGCTCAGAACACCGACCAACTGGAGAACGTCTCGAAACGCGAGGAAGCTGGAGTTAAAGTAGTCCCGCAAGCTGTGGATCCCGGCACGTATCAGGAGCACATGAAGGCCATGCGTAACGGCGCCACAACACAGCCGACGGCAGCAGAGCCGACGGACACAGCAAAGCCGACGGAGTGATATGCAGAGAATCGTCATCCAAGCGTCGCTACTGCTATTGGCAGCCGTCCTCTCGGTCGGCTGCCAGTCCAGTTCCTCATCCCCAACCCCGGCCGCCCGCAAGGCCGCCAACACCGACCCTTGCGCCGAGCGTCTTCATGAGATTTCCGGGGCGTTCTTGCTCTATTACTTCAAGAACCATACCCTCCCCAAGACCCTCGAGGATCTGCGCAAAGTCGAGCCAGACCTGGTGTCTCTTCCCTTCATCTGCCCCTTATCTGAGAAGCCCTATGTGTACAACCGCGATGGCCTGACCATAAAAGACGTATCCGGCCGCGTAATCGTCTACGATCCAACCCCCTCGCATTCTGGCATGCGATGGGCCATCAGCATCATCGAACCTACTGGTACCGGCCCCCTCATCACCAAGGTCCTTGCCATCTCCGAAAGCCGCTTCTCTAGCGCGTTGACGCCGGGCCAATCCGAACAGCCGAACGGGCAACAATAGGGCTCCAAGTGGGTAATCTCTGCATCTGGGAGTCCTCTTTCAGCGTGGAGCGAGCAGCATGAAGCACAAGTACTCAACCTGGGCATTTCTTCTGTTGATCACCCTTGGCCTTACTTCCGCAGCACGAGGTGAGGACTTCGCCACCCGCGTTTATACAAGCGCCGCCGGCAAAACCCTTCCCTATCGCCTGCTGACCCCCAAGGACTACGACCCGGCCAAGAAGTATCCCCTGGTCCTCTTCTTCCACGGCGCCGGCGAGCGTGGCACCAACAACACCGCTCAACTGGTCCATGGTGTCAGCCTCTTCACCAAGCCCGAAAACCGCGAAAAGTACCCCTGCTTCGTCCTGGCCCCCCAATGCCCGGAGGAGCAGCAGTGGGTGGACATGCCCTGGGGCACCGATTCAGGTACCCGCCCGCCACAGCCCAGCCAGGCCATGCAACTGGCCCTCGATACCCTCGACGCGGTCTGCAAGGAGTTCAGCGTAGATGCCACCCGCATCTACGTCACCGGCCTGTCTATGGGTGGCTATGCCACGTGGGATTGCATCACGCGTTTTCCCAACCGCTTTGCCGCCGGGGCGCCCATCTGTGGCGGCGGCGATGAGAAGACCATCACGCCCGCCGTGGCCAAAGTGCCCGTGTGGGCCTTCCATTCCGAGGATGATGACATCGTCAAGGTGAAGCGAACCCGCGGCATGATCCAAGCGATGCGCGACGCTGGCGGCCAGCCCAAGTCCTTTGAGTACTTCGGCCTGGGCCACGGGTCCTGGGACAAAGCTTACGGCGAACGCGAGTTCCTGCCCTGGATGTTCGCCCAGCATCTGGGCCAGCCTGACACCTATACCCTCAAGACCAAAGCCCCCAAACTCCCCGCTGTTGCGAGGTTTCCCGAAGACTCCGCTTTCCCCGGCAGTGGCCCCATCCGCAAAGCCGACTGGTTCCGCAACGTCTGGCGTGAACGCCGCCTGATGGCCTGGAATAACCGCGAGCAGGACCAGGGCGCGGTCGTCTTCCTCGGCGACTCGATCACTCACGGTTGGGGCAGCCTCGCGAAGGATTTCCCGAACCTCAAGGTCGCCAACCGCGGTATCAGCGGCGACCTGACGCGTGGCGTCTTCTATCGCCTCAAAGAAGATGTCCTGGACCTCAAACCCGCCGCCGTGGTGATGCTCATCGGCACCAATGACCTGGAAGATCAGGCCGAGCCGGAGATCGTCGCGCAGAACATCAAGGCGATCCTCGCCGCCATGAAAGCTCACAATCCGAAGATGCCGGTGATCGTCTGCAAGGTGATGCCCAGTCACGCCAGCAAGAGGCGTCCCGCCGAGAAGATCAAACGGCTCAATGCCTTGGTCGATGACCTCGTGAAGGGCGACTCACAATTCATTCGTTGCGATACATGGAGCATCTTCGCCGATGCGGAAGGAAACGCGAAGAAGGAGGAATTCCCCGACCTCCTGCATCCCAACGCCGCCGGCTACGCCAAGTTCGCCGAAGCCTTACGGCCGATTCTGGCGCGGCTTAACCTGCGCCAATAGCGCGGGGCCGTGGCACCGCCTCTGACAACAGCGGCATGGCAAGAGCAGTCTGCACGCGACCCGTAACGTTCGGGGCCGGGGCGTCCTTTGGCCATAAGCTCTTATAGCACCCGCACGTACAGTTGGAGACGGGCATCGGCGAATATTTATGTAATCTTGGCGGTGGTGGTGGCGTCCTTACTATGGGCCGGCCGGCTTCGCTGAACGTGGGTGATCCGGCTTAGCGCCTGGGCCCTATGGGGCCTCATATCGCAAGGAAGGAGAGCCATCATGAAACGCAGTAACGGTGGGCGAAGACTCGCCCTCGCCGCAGATCTTCATTGTGGTCAAAAGGTTAAGCGCCAAGTATCTCGCTCGACGGCCCGATGCCTGTTCGCAATTACAGAGCGTCTGGAAGACCGCATGCTCCTCAGCGGTGCAGTGCAAGAGCAAGCGGGCAACATCTCCACTGGCGATCCGCTCGGGTCGGTTCTGATCGACCAGTGGGCTCCGATCACCCCATCGGCCGAGCAAACCGCCATTGAAACGCAGACTGCCGCAGACCTGACGACAGTCACCGTATCCCTGAAGTTCAACTCCCCGGGCTACCAGGTATCCGATTGGGGTGAGATCCAACGCGATGGGGATCAGTTCTACGTCAATGCCAAGGTGGAACAATGGACGGGGCCGATGATCGACGTGATCCAGCCCATCACTTTGAGCCACAAGTACGAGTTGGGGAAGCTCGACCCGGCTGCCAAGTATCACTTCACCTTCCAAGCCTGGGGCCAGGCCGTCGAGACGTTGGACTTCCCAACGGACATCCAGACGCCAACGGTCAGCATCATCGCCCGGCAGACGGAGATTTCCGAGCCCCTCTTTGGATCCGATATGCCGGTCCGGGCAGCGGAGGTGATCATCACCCGAACCGGCGCCACCACCGATAAGCTAGATGTCAAACTCAACCTCGGTGGCACAGCCGCGTT
>JBLNDH010000348.1:0-22862 GCA_050261455.1 Bacillota bacterium | reverse complement strand
CACTATGTGGGGGCTGAGGTTGCGTTGAGCTACCGGCGTGCGGTGCTGGACAAGGAGAGCATCAAGTATTGGTTGTATCCGGAGTTCTCCAGTTTGCGCAAGACTGGGAAGATCCAGGGGTATTTTGGCACGGTCGTGACCCGGATCACTCCTTCGGAGGTTGTTCTTGCACCTTGCATGATTGGCGATGGGATTAAGGTTGAGGGAAGGGAAGCATTTACGGTCCCTGCAGATTTTGTCCTGCTGATGGTGGGTTATCTGGCGGATATGTCGCTGTGTCGTATGGCGGGGGTAGAAATGAGGGGAACGAACGAGGTGCCGGTCTATAACGAGCAGACGATGGAGACGAATGTGCCGGGTGTTTTCATCGCGGGGACGGCGATAGGGGGGACGCAGAGCAAGTACCGGGTGTTCCTGGAGAACTGCCACATTCACGTGGATCGGATCGTGGCGGCAATTACTGGGGAGCCGGCGCCTCCGATGCCGGAGCTGCCGGCGCGGCCGGAGACGTAGCGGAGAGAGCAACGGCGCTGGCGAAGGCAGCGATGACGAGGAAGTAGTAATTGCAGAAGGCTTGTTTGTTGAGGGCGAGGAATGCCAGGTAGACGAAGGCGGTGGCGGCGGCAAACCCCTGGGGGGAGTGGGGGCAGTTGCGCAGAGCGACGATGATAGCAGCCAGCGAGGCGAAGAAAGCGATGCCGGCTAGTCGGATCGCCCAAGGCTCGCTGACGACCCAGGCGAACCAGGCGAGATAGCTGATGGAATCCTTGCGGAAAGGCTGGATGAGCTGAAGTTTGACGGCGGAGAAGAGGAAGGCGTTCAGGTTCCACAGGACGAGCGGCAGGGAGATTGCGGCCGCGACGAGGAAGGCTTTAAGGAGGAAGGAGAAGTAGTCGCGATAGGGAAAATGATCGCGTGTGGAGCGAGGGTTGGGATCCGCGAAGCGACGGAGCAGCAGGGCGGCCAGGGGGATGAGAAAAACGGTGTATTGCTTTGAGGCCAGGAGGAGGCCGAGGGCGTAGGGAGTGGCGCGGGGGAAGCGGCAGGCGCAGAAGAGGGTGGCGGCCAGCAGGAGCACGACGAAGGGTTCGGTCCAGCCCATTTCGATGATCATGAAGGCCCTGGGAGTGCATAGCAGCAGCAGGGTGGCGAGGGCAGAGAGCAGTCCCGGGCGAGCGAAGAAGAGGAAAGCTCCGGCGAGGGTGAGGGCGGCGAGCTGGGAATAGCGGTGATCGCCCATGATGAGGTAGCCAGGGAGGGTGAGGAAGAGGCTGAGGGGAGTATAGGGATAGCCAAAGTTGACGCGGCCATCTTTCATGAGATCGGGGGCGTAGACATAGGCGTTGTCGCCATAGATGTTGGTGAAGGTGGTGGCGTAGGGGTTCTGGCCATGAAGGAGGGCGGCACAGGATTCCTGCTGGAAGACGTAGACGTCGATGAAGGGATTGGAAGTCTTGTGAAGCAGCCAGACGCCGAGGGAGAAGTGCAGCAGGAGAAGCAGGGGGATAGCGAGGTATCGGGCGGGACGCCAGGGAATGAGGCAGAGGAGGGAGAGGGAGGCGGCCAGGAGAATGCCGGTGCGGAATCGCCAGTCGGTGAGTTGGGCTTCGAGGTGGGCGACTTCCTGTCTGGCGGCGGCGAGTTTTTGGGAGTCGCGGATCCAAGTCAGGTCATCACGTTTGATGGAGAGTTCCTTGCGGGGATCGCCGGGTGGAGCGTTCCAGAGAGTGCCGGGATAACGCTGGTAAAGGGTGGTGAATTGAAAGGCCAAAGCGCCAAGGAGAACGGCGACAGGGAGGTACTGTTGCCAGGCGCCCAGGTGAAGGCGAAGGGGGAGCATGGCGACGATGGAGGAGACGGCGGCGACGTTGAGCCAGAAGAGGGCGCCCTGGGAGAAGAGGCCGTCGCGGCGGCCGATAGCGGCGCCAAGGGCCAAGGCAGCGAGGGCCAGCAGGGCGATGCGCCAAGCGTCGAGGGAGCGAGGTGATTGGGGTTTGGAGGCGATGTTGTTCGAAGCGGGGGTCGTCTGTGGCACGTCCATATGCAGAATCCTCAGGCGGGGCGAGCGAGGAAAATCCATTGAAAGGCGAAGAGGCGGGGGGCGATGTTGATGAGCAGGTGTTGCATTCGCATGAGCGTGGTGAACAGAGAACGGCCTTCGCCGCGGCGCCAAAGCTCGTCCAGGGGGACGCCGGTTGCGGAGACCTGTTCGATTTTCAGGCCGGCTTGATGAAGCATATCGGTGGCGGTGTCGCGGGTATAGAAGTGAAGGTGAGTGCGATCGAGGATGCCGCGGTCCATCTGGGGGAATTGGCCGGCGAGGAGCATCATGCGCACAGCGAGGTGCGCGACGTTGGGGAGGGAGATGATGAAGGCAGCGTCATCGGCGGCGGCGAGACGCAGGCGGCGGAGCGTGGCGACGGGATCGGCCAGGTGTTCGAGGACATCGGCACAGATGATGGCGTTGTATGCCTTGGGGGGAAGCGGGACCTGCTCGACGGTGGATGGGAAGACGTTGCGGTAATAGGGCTTTGCATGCTCGGCCCATTGGGGCTGAGGTTCGATGGCATCAATAGCCAAGCCGCTGTCCTGAAGCATGCGCCCGAGGAATCCCTGGGCGGCACCGACATCGAGGCTAAGCGATGGACGCAGGTCCCTAAGAAGGTGTGCAATCTGTTGATGGCTGCTTTTTGGGTCCTTGTGCAGCCGGTAGTGCAGCATGCAGCCTCCAGCGATGGAAGAGGGCAAATTTGAAAGCTTCACGGATACAGTTGAGGGCATAGGGGATGCCGTTGACGCGGCAGATCTCGTCGCCGTAGTAGGTGGGGATAGGGACTTCGGTGATGCGGAAGCGGCGTTTGATGAACTCGATGATGATCTGGGTATCGAAATGCCAGTTCCAGGTCATCTTGTCGAGGGGGATTTCGCGGAGGGCGCGGACGGAGTAGGCGCGGTAGCCGGAGTGGAACTCGCTGAGGCGGGTTCCGATGAGGTGGTTTTCGAGCCAGGTAAGGACTCTATTGCCGACATATTTGTATAGCGGCATGTTGCCGGCGCGTGCGGCGCCGGAGATCAGCATACGAGAGCCCATGACCATATCGGCCTGGCCGGACTCAAGGGGGGTGAGCAGGTCCTGCATGACTTCGGGGGCGTATTGGCCGTCGCCATGGAGGAGGACGACGATGTCCAGATTCTGCTGGATGGCGTATTGGTAGCCTTTACGCTGATTGCCCCCGTACATGAGGTTTACGGGATTGCGGAAGATAGAGAGCTTGGTGCCTTCGAAGTCTTTCTGGCAGACTTGGCCGACTTTGTAGGTGTTGTCTTGGCTGGCATCGTCGAAGACGAAAATCTCATCGATCTTGGAACGGATGTTGGGCGGGATGCGATTGAGGACGCCGCGCAACGTCGATTCGGCGTTGTAGGCTACAACCAGGATTCCAATCCGAGGCTTGGTCATGGTGCGGTTCACTATCGAGCCCAACAATTATAATCGGGGACGGCTGGGATGAGTAGGGAGGGAGAGGGGAATGACAAAGGACGAGATCCAAATGGCGAATCAATGAGTGAGCTGTGAATGACCAATGACCAAGTCCCAATGACCAATGAACGACCAATGACCGAATGACAAATGTCGAAAGGAGGGACGGACGGTGGGACCGCGCTGCTCCGGTAGCAATGGCTCCTTAGGGGATCACTTGCCGAGGGATTGTTTGAGGGTGGCGAGTTCTTCGGTGAGTTTGCGGACTTGGACGACCAGGTCGGGGAGGCGGCGCAGGGCGGCTTGTTCGCGGAGGCTTTGGCGGTGGGGGAGGGCGGGCATGCCGCTGACGATAGACTTGGGCTCGATGTCTTCGGCGATGGCGCTGCAGGCGGCGGCCATGGCGCCGTCACCGATGGTGATGTGATCGCGAATGGCGGTCTGACCGCCGAGGACGACGCCTTGGCCGAGGCGTACGGAGCCGGCGAGGCCGGCTTGGCCGACGATGATGCAATGGGGGCCGACCTGGACGTTGTGTCCGATCTGGACGAGGTTGTCGATCTTGGTGCCGTGACCGATGCGGGTGCTGCTGAATTTGGCGCGGTCGATGCAGACGCCGGAGCCGATTTCGACGTCGTCTTCGATGATGACGGTGCCGATCTGGGGGATTTTGACGTGGCGTTGGCCATCCCAGCGGTAGCCAAAGCCATCGCTTCCCAGGACGCTGGAGGCGTGGATGACGACGCGGTTGCCGATGGTGATGCGTTCGCGGATGACGACATTGGGGAACAACTCGCAGTGCTCGCCGATGGTCACGTCATCGCCGATGAAGACGCCGGGGTGGAGGATGGTGTCGTGGCCGATGGTCGTGTTCTGACCGATGACGACATTGATGCCGACAGCGACTCTTTCGCCAAGGCGAGCGGAGGGTGCGACATGGGCGGAGGGATCGATCCCAAGGGGCGGGCGGGGCACGGGGGGGGCGAGCCGTTCAAGAATGGTTGCGACGGCCAGGTCGGCATTATCGACGACGAAGACGGGGCGGCGATTGTTGGCAGGGAGCTTGACGCGTTTCTGAACGATGACAGCCGCGGCGCGGGTTTTAGCGAACTGCGGCAGGTAGACATCGGAGCCGATGAAGGAGAGATCGGACTCGGTGGCTTCCTCAAGGGTAGCCATGCCGGTGATGACGCGATCTTCGCCGAGAGGGAGCGGGCATGTGAGCAGAGCTGCGATTTGCGAGAGTGTCAGCGAGGTCACGGGGTTCACCTAAAAAGGGCCGGCCACAGATGTGGCCGGCGGTACACTTGACTGAATTCTCAGAGGCTGTCTCACACGGGAACAGATCCGGGTCGTCGCTTCGCTCCGAACCCGGCGTGGGGGTGTGAGGCGGCTTGTTACTTGCTCTTGGGGGCCTCGACTGCAGCGGAGGCGCCGGCGGCATACTTCTTATTGACCAGAAGGATGACGGCCTGAGTGAGGTCGACCTTGTCGTTGCTGTAAAGGACGTCACGCTGGCTGAGAATGCCGGCGATATCGGCGGCGGTCAGACGATCGTAATTCTGCTGGGGCACTTCGGGGCGTTTCTCGGCGAGAACGAGGTCGAGCTTTCGGCTCTCGGCGACCTCGTGCACGGCGTCGAGGATCTTGTTATACATCTGCTGAATGGTCTCTTTTTCGGTGCGCACGAGGCCCAACTGGGTCATCTGTTCCCAGACGACGTGCTCAATCTCCTTTTGGGCGACGAGTTGGGCCTTTTCGCGGTACTGGGCGCTTTCAGGCTTGAGCTCGTTGCGCTGACGCATCAGATCTTCGAGTTCGAGCTTGCGACGGCCGCGTTCGGTGATGAACTTCTGTTTGTCGTTGTCATTCTTGTCACGGAAGGCTTTCCATTCATCCATGGCGTCGAGGACTTTCACCCAATTGCAGACGCCGATGCGTGCGGTGCCATCTTGAGCGAGAGCGGGCTTGGCGACGATGAACAGCGTTGCCGCTAACGCAAATGCAGTCACATATCGTGAAATCATGTATTTCATCCTTTCTGGTGCTCACTGAGGAAGACCCAGTGAGAAGCTGATCAGTCTTGTGTCGTCCTGGTCGTCCTTGCTGACCGGGAAGCCGAAATCCAGTGCGATCGGCAACTGGCCGAAGAAGGGTAACGTCAAACGGAAGCCAAAGCCAACACTCGAACGAAGAGTTCCGATTTCTACATCGCTTTCGACAGTGCCGACATCGGTGAAGACCACGCCGCGGAGGATGTCGCCGGCTATCGGGAAGCTGACTTCGGCGGACCCGGTCAGGGAGAAGTTGCCGCCGATCGGATCGTCATCGATACCAGACCTGGGGCTGATGCCGCGATAGCGGAAGCCGCGAACGCTTCCGATGCCGCCGCCATAGAACCGTTCGAAGAACGGGGAGCTTCCGTCGATATACCCTACGTCGAAGCTCAAGCCGAGGATCGTTTTGCGGTCGAGCAGATCCTCATAGAGGGTCTGATAGCCATTCCAGCCGAGGGTGAACTTGTCGAAGTCGTATTCGCCGCCGAGGGCTCCGTAATGTTCCCAACCGAAGGTGGTAATGGTGCCCTTGGAGGGGAGGATGGGGCTGTCGGTGGTATCGCGGCGGATTTCGGGGCCGGCGCTGGTGAGCCAGTGCTGGCCTTCGGCTTCGACGACCTCACGGGCACGGAGCGCCGGATCGTCGATGTTGGAAATGTCGACGGATTCGCCGCGGACGTTGAGCCGAGCCGACCAGATATCGCTGAAGCGGTGTCCGATGAAGGTTCTGCCGCCGATGCGTGTTTCGGTCCAATCGGGACGCAAGCGTTGTGAGAGATAGGCGCTGACGCCCAGACTGTAGGGCTGGTCAAGCAGCCAGGGTTCGACCCAATCGACGCGTGCGCGGCTGAGTTCGGTGCCGGGTTCCAACACGATACGGAAGGTTTGGCCGGCGCCGGTGAAGGCGCGATTGGTGAGGAACTCGGAAGGCGTGGAGGGCCAATTGGTGATGTCGAAGTTGCGTTGCTCGTAGGTGATGTTGCCCAGGACGCCGGAGTTACTGGTTACGCCGGCACCGATCAAGAAACGAGCGGTTTGCGCTTCGTTGACCTCGACCAGAAGATCACGCACTTCGGGCTCTTCGCCGATGGGGGTGATATTGGAGCCGGTGAAGAGGTTGGTGGCTTTGATGCGGTCCTGAGCCTTTTGGATTTCCGCGGAGTTGTACAACTGGCCGGGGGTGACGCGCATTTCGCGAAGGACGACTTTGTCCTGGGTTTTGGCGTTGCCCTTGACGATGATGCGGCCGAGGCGGAAGGGCTTGCCTTCGTGGATGTCGTAGACGAGTTCGACCTTGCCGGCGTCTTTCTTGAAGTATTTCTGATCGCGGATGCGGAGGTATTCTTCGGGGGGATTGGGATCCTGAGGGACGTTGATGAAGCCGAGCGGGCTGTAGGCCTTGATCATTTCGCGGATATCGCGTTTGATCAGGTCCTGGTCGTAGAACTGGCCTTCGCTGAGGCGGAAGTCCTTCTTGAGAGCGGCATCATTGAGGCTTTGGTTGCCCTTGAAACTGATGCGTTCGATGCGGTAGCGGACACCTTCTTCAATGACGAAATCGACCATCACCTCGCCTTGGGTTGGAGAGACGATGATCTTTCGGCCGACGCGAACGTCAAAGAAGCCCTTGCCTTCGTAGAACTGCCGGATGGAGGCGACATCCTGTTCGATCTGATCGGGGTCGAATCGGCCGGGGACGAAGAGCGGGAACCAGGTTTTGGTCTTGATCTGACCCTGGACGCGTCCGTTGGAGAAGCTCTTGTTGCCGAGAATTCGGATTTTGCGGATGCGGACGTTGGGGCCTTCGATGACGTTGAAGAGGACAATACCGTTCTTGGTCAGTTCGTCATCGTCGATTACGACGTGGGTGTAGGGACGATTCTTCTCCCGGTAGAGCCGCTCGATGGTTTCCTTGGCCAGCGCCAGCCGGAAAGAATCGATGGCCTCGCCGGGCTTGAGGTTCACGGCCTCCTGGAGGGTTTTGGTCTCGATTCTGTCGTTTCCGCGGAAGCGGATTTCCTTAATCAGATTCTGTTCGGTAACTTCGAAGACGACGATGACGCCGGTTTCGGTGGGCTCGACGCGGGCCTCAACATTACTGAACTTCTTCAGGCCATAGACCCGCTGGTAATCGGCTTCGACCGTTGCGGGGTCGAGTTTATCGCCTTCGCGGGTGCGAAGGCGGTGAGCGATTTCGCTCTGCACTTCACCCCCGAGGGGTTTGGTCTTACCGACCAGCCGCACTTCTTCGACGATACGTCCTGTCAATTCCGGCGGAATGGCGCTAATTGGCCGTGTAGCCGGTTGCGTTGCCGGTTGTGTAGCCGGCTGCGTTGCCGGTTGCACCTGAGCTTGTGCCAACGCCGGAAAAGCCGTCGCACAGGCCGTTACCGAGAGGACGCACGCCAGTATCTTCCGCCCAGCCTCAATTCGCTGCTTTGAACGTGTCACACAAGACCCGATCTAAAGAAGACTACTGTTCCAACCCTGGGGGCTGCCCTATGCCACCATTCAACCAAACGATCGGGCTAGTGTAACGGGATTGTAGCGAGGGGCAAGAGCCGCGGCCGGGGGTCTGCCCGGTGGCGGACGGAAAACGGGAAGGTGGAATCGTGGATTGGAGGCTGTTATGCGAACCGGACTGTGCATCTTGGCGGGTGTGATTCTTGGGTTCCAGGCCTTTGGATGGGCACAGAATGCGACGGAAGTGCCGCGGCCCAATCCACGGATTGCCACCGGAGCGTGGGCAGGCATGCTCAAGGAGCACCCGCGGTTGCTGGGGTCGCGGATTTATCTTCAGGGGTTGGCCAAAGCCAAGCCACAAGATTACCAGGCTATCCGAGGTGAGAAGTCGCTCCTGGCGAGGGGGATCGCGCATGCGGTCGAGGGCGTGCCACCGGAAGAAATCGAAGCGCTGATTCAAGCGGCCATGAAGAACGTTGCCCGGGGAGTGACCAACGTCCATCAGGACACGTGGATCTGGTTGATGGAGGTGGCGTTGACGTTTGATCTATTCCACGATTCGATCACGCCGGCGGACCGCCAGAAGATGATTGAGTGGATGAACGCCCACCTGGGGCAGTTCGCGATCGATGAGAATGCCTTTCATAATTCGACGCTGTCAAAGATTCTCTGTTACCTTCGGATTGCCTACGCGACGTGGGGCGAGAATCCGCGGGCCAAGGAGTTCCGCGACTATGCGCTGGTGAAATTGTACGAAGGGAAGGTTGTTCCGGTGCTGCGGGAGTTCGGCGCAGGCGGCGGGTATACCGAGTGTGGCTGGTACACCCGGGGCTCGTTGTGGAACCTGGTCGAGGCACTGGAGACGGCGAGGCGGCTCGAGAACTACGACGGGTTCCAGTTGGCGCCGCAGTTCTTCTATCAGCGACTGGCCTATGAGATGCTTCAGCCGTACCCTGGGTTGTGGATTTACGGGACCGAACGCTACGCCGTCGAAGGAGATGGCTCAGATGTTTACGGCGGGCATACGGAATACCCGCGGCATACGCGCACGGTGCTGGCGCAGTATTTCCGCGGGTCGGAACTGGCTGGCTACGTTGCGGGCAAGCGGCGGAAGGCGTCGAATGGGGCGGCGCGACTGGTGGATTTCCTGTATGACGAGAAACCGGATTCGCCGCTGCCGATAGAATCATTTCCGCTAGCGCATCTGGCGGTGGGGATCGGCAAGGTGTACGCGCGGAGTGACTGGAGCGACGCGGCGACGTGGTTCCGGTTCGAGTGCGGGGATTACTGGAACGGGCATCAGCACTACGAGGTCGGGAACTTCGAGATCTATCGCTATGCGCCGCTGGCTACGGAGAGCGGCGAGTACACGGATTATGTGTCGAGCCATGCCGTGAACTGGCTGATTCGAACGGTTGCCCACAATTGCATCCTGGTGTATCAGCCGGGCGAAGAGTGGTCGCGGCAGCGGGACGGGGGGCGCAACAAGTACGCGAATGATGGGGGGCAGACCAAGAAGTGGGAGTGGCCGGTCGATACGCTGCAGATCTGGAAGCAGCGGCGTGAACAGTTCGAACGCGGGGATATCGTCGCGTACGAGAACCGACCGGAGTACATGTACGTGGCGGGAGACTGCACAAAGGCGTATGCCCCAGCAAAGGTTTCACTGTGGACGCGACAGATTGTGTTCCTGCGGCCGCATGCATTTGTCATCTATGATCGCGTGATCAGCACGCGGCCGGAGTACGAGAAGACCTGGCTGCTGCATTGCCGGAACGAACCCCGTATCGAGGGAGACACCACGACGATCCGCCAGGGGAAGGGAACACTGACCGTGCGGACGCTGCTGCCGGAAAAGGCGAGCGTTCGGGCCATTGAGGGTTACACGTACCGTGGGCAGACGTTTAGCGAAGCCAAGTCCGCGCTGACGGACGTCGCCAACCGTTGGCGAATCGAGGTTGCGCCATCTGCGTCTCAGGCCGAGGATCGGTTCGTGCACGTGTTGTTTACGGATCAACCTGTGCCAACCAAGCTGATTAAGGAGGGGAATCGCATCGGAGCCGTTGTTGGCGACTGCGAGATTGTCTTCACTGGCGAGATTGGCGGCCAGATAACGATGGGTGGAAAGCGACTTGCTCTTCGGCCGGCGGTGATCCGCGGGACGTATGAGTGATGCGATGCGGCGCGGGTGCTGAAACCAGAGGTGCCGATTTGTCGAGGGTCCATGGCACATTCGTTGCGGCAATGCATGCCTTTGCTGTGCGGCGTATTGTCGGTGTGGTTGGGTCCATTGGACAGCAAAAGCTCAGTGGCAGACGCAATGGAGATGTATCATGGACGAGACTCGGCGCAGGCGGGATCAACAGAAGGGCCAGAAAGGCGAACGGCTGGCGATTGACCTGAATCTCGCCAGCCGTGAGGAGCTGATGCAGATACCCGGGGTGGGCCCGTCCATGGCCGATCAGATCATCAAATTCCGGGAGAAGTATGGCGGCGCGCATAAGCCAATCGGGCCCGAGGGATCGAGTCGCGAATCCGAGCGGGAATTCGATGACTTGGTGAACCAGCTATACATCTGAGCTGGCGTGCCATCAGAGGTATGGACGCCAACCCGGGATCGGTTCAGCAAGCTTGTGTTTTAGACTGAGAGGCGAACGCCTGCTGGTGAGCAATGAACTGCTCAGCCGTCTTGCGTTCGGCGAAGTAGGCTTGGCGTTGGAGTCGATCGATGATCAACGCCTCCCGCCCCTGGGATTGGCTGCTGCCGAGATTGACGTGATAGGATTCAGCCAAAGGGGCGATTTCATCGGAGAAGAAGCACCAGGCGCCCGCGGCGAAGCCGTAGGAGTGACTGTCTCGCCAGATAACCTCTTCCCCGCGAGGCTCATAGTAGAACATGACAAATCGGGCATCTCCGAAATAGCCCAGCTTGCGATCCACCCAAGGGTGTAGGCTTTTCTTCAGCATCATAAAGCTGAGCGGAATGTCGGCTGCCGAGTCGATTATCCGGCCAGGGCCAGAGGGTGGTGGACGATGCTCAAGCATAGAACGGCCTTTCCTTTCCTATTGCGTAAAGAACAAGCAGGCGGGCCCGAGATTCGCGGGCCGTGACTGTTTTTCAGCCAACGACCATTCGCGTAGGGGCCCAAATCCTGGGGATGGATTGGGTTATGGCAAACAATGTGCCACGGGGCCATGGAGACGGGTTGCAAGAAAACTGGGCACTGCCCGGGATGGGGCGATGAAGAAGAAAGGCCGCCTGCATCCTGGATGAATATAGGGAGGACGCAGGCGGCCGTTCATGGAAACCGAGCTTTTGGCAAATCCAAAACTGGAGCTAAACCACCGAGGCGGCTGGTTCAGGCCTGGATGTTTGCCAGGATCCCTTTCATATAGCCAATGGTTTCAGAGAGGCCGGGCAGGGGATCGTTGCCATCCTTTTCGTACTCGATACCGATGAGGTCGGTGTATTTGATGGCGAGCAGGGCCTGGAAGACAGCCCTAAAGTCCATGACGCCCCGGCCAGCTTCGACACATCCGCCTTTGGGGTCGGCCTTGCTGATGTCTTTGACGTGGACATCGTACAATCGCTCGCGGCATTTGAGGATCGCCTCGGCGGGGTTGACGCCGACGCGCAGCGTGTGACCAATATCGATGCACAAGCCGATGCGCTTGTCGTACTTTTCGATGGCCGGCCAGACGTCGAGGGGGGAGCGGAACTCCTTACTCTCCGGGCCATGATTGTGAATGGCCAGCCGCATGTCGAATTCCTTCACCATCTTGTCGAGGGCGGGGATGAGATCGGGAGTGGGGGCACAGACGATGGTGGAGATTCCGGTGTCGCGGGCATACTCGAAGGCCTGGCGGGCTTCGGGTTCGCTCTTCATGTAGATGACGCCACAGCTTAAGGGAGTTACGCCGGCTGCCTTGCACTTTGCGGCCACCTCGCGGCGCTGATCGGGGGTGCTTTTCATCGGCAGGTGGAAATCCTTGATGGAGACGTATTGGAGGCCGACGCGCCGAATCGCCTTGAGCGCCGCGTCGAGCGGCATGGTGCGGAGGGTATAGGAAGCCACACCGATCTTCAGGCCTCGCCAACGGTCGTTTGCGGGGACGTTGGCGTCGCCTGCGGCGATTGCCGAAGATCCGATGAGGCTCAAGCTTGCCGCGGCGACGACGCCATGCTTGATCAGATTTCGTCGAGTGCACCCATGTGAGAAGGTCATAGGAAGCTCCGTTTATTATCTATATGAAACCTGTGAGATGTCACGTTACGGGAAAGGTCCGTGCGCGGCAAGACGGTTGGGAGCCTGGTGTGCTGCGTGGAGGCATCACCTGGCTTGTAGAGCAAGGTTTGCCTGTCTTGCCAGCGGTTGTGAGTTCCATCCTACGGAGGGGGTTCGTGAACACGGGAACCCACGCATATTCGTTATAGCTTGCCTAAACCGACCCTTTGCGACGAGACTCCTTCGCGGAAATGGCTTGGCTTGATCCATACATGAGGCATATTACGAACTGAGCGATTCCAGTCTGTGGGGATACTACCCATAGATGGGCGCAATGGACCTTTGTGGAGAGGAGAGAGACGTGAACAGGAAGAGTTTTGTTGCGATGATGGCCTTGGTAGTGGCTGTTGTCATGGCTGGGTCGGCCATGGCGGCACCGGTGTTCTCCGACGACTTCGAATCGGGGCTCAGCCTTTGGACGGCCAAAAGCGGGGGCACGACCAGCGGCCAGATCATTGTTGATCCGATGAACAACGGCAACCATGTGCTGCACTTCACCGATACCGTTATTGCGGGTGACATCTTCAGCAGCCAGCCGTTTGCGGCAAACCCGAATCAAATGTACCGCCTGTCTTTTGATTTCCTCGGCGAGCCGGGCGATGGCGCCATCGATTCCGGCGGTTTCATCGGATACGCCAACGGTACGTCGTACAGCCTTCATCATTGGGTGGCGGGCACGGAGCGGAGGTACATTGATGCGGGCTCTACCGTGCTCCAGGACAATGTCGGGTGGAAGCATTACAACGTGCTGTTCAAGCCGGCGTTTTCCTCGATTCGCGTCATGCTGGAAGACTTCGCATACGCCGGCGATGTCGCGGGCGATGCTTACTTTGACAACATCCGCGTGACGGCTGTGCCGCTGCCCGCGGCCGGGTGGGCGGGCCTTGGCCTGCTTGGGGTGATGGGCATCATCCGTCGCCGCATGCATGCTTGAATGATGGTGATCCAGACCTGAGAGATTGCGGAGCCCCCGGATTTGTATCCGGGGGCTTTTGTTATGAACCAAGATGGCTGCGTGTCTATTTGGCCTGATTCAAGCCGATGTCCTGGCGCAAGACCAGAGCACCGGTGGGGCAGGCTTTGGCGCACTCGTGCGCGACTTTGCGCAAGGCATCGGACATGGCTTGATTGAAGGGGGTGCCGATGCGGATCTTGAAGCCGCGGCCGACGAACGCGAGCCCCAGGGGCTCCTTGGCTTGCTCGGCGATCTGAACGCAAAGCCCGCAGGCGATGCACTTGCCGGGCTCGTACACGAGGTCGGTGTGGGTGAGGATACGTTCGAAGGGCTTACGGTCCATGACGTACTTCTTGGGGTTGGCGCCGTAAGCGATGGAATAGTTGCGCAGGCGGCAATCCTTCAACTTGCCGCAATCGCAATGCAGGCAGCGGTTGGATTCCTCCTTGGCATCGGGGATGGAGAGCCCTTGGCCATTGGGATTGGCAGGCGTGCGGTGCGCGGGGTCGGCGTTAGCGGCGAAAGTGGCCAGTTCGGCTTCATTGAGGATGCCGAGGCGGACGGTGAAGGCGGGGTTCTCATTGGCGGGGCGTAGGCCATGAAGGTACTGGTCGATGATCTCGGCGGCGCTGCGCCCTTCGGCGACGCCGCGGACAGCATGCCGGAAGGGAGTGACCGCGGCGCCGGCGGCGAAGACCTTCTCCAACGGCGTCATCAGGGTGTTGCGATCGGCTTTGAGTCCCTTGCCGGCCAGTTGCAAACCCAAGGCGGCGGCTTTGGTGGGGTTGACCTCGCCGATGGCGAGCGACACGGCGTCATACTCCTGCTGCAACTGCTGCAGCGAGATGTGCTGGCCAACCTGTACGTTCTGGCGGAACTCGGCTCCCATGGTGCGGATGATGCCGATCTCCGCATCGATCACGCTGCGGGGCAGCCTGTCTTCGCCGATGGCATAGCGCAAATTGCCACCGGGTTCGGGGTGCTCGTCGAGGATGATCGGCTGGTGGCCGGCCTGGAGGAGATAGTACGCGGCGGCCAATCCGGTTGGGCCACTGCCGACGATGGCGACGCGTTTGCCGGTACGCTCGTGGCAGGGGGGAATGTAGGGGTTGCCGGAGGCCAAGTCGACATCGGCCACGTGTCGCTTCAGCCGGCAGATGGAAACGGGGGAATCCATTGAGCCGCGGCGGCAGCCTTTTTCGCACAGTTCCGGACAGATCCGACCCAGGATCGCGGGCAGGGCGATTGCCTGCTTAACGGTGACGAGCGCCAGATGCAGGCGGCTTTCCTGGATATGCCGAATCATCAGCGGAATATCCATATGGGCCGGGCAGACGTTGGTGCAGGGGGCGAGGCAGTCGCCGGCGTGGTCGGCCAGGAGCAGTTCCAATGCGGTGCGGCGGGACTCTCGCACCTCGGGGGTTTCACTCTCGATGGTCATTCCATCGACTACTTTGGTAGCGCACGAGGGCATGAGCCGCGGCGAGCCGTTGATACGCACGACACAGGCCAGGCAGGAGGTGTTGGGCTTGCAACCTTCGAGGTAGCACAGCGCAGGGATGTCGATGCCGAGCTTGCGTGCGGCCTGGAGAACGGTTGTCCCGGCCTCCACTTCGATCTCGCGATTGTCGATACGAATCCTCGGCATAGGTACCTCGAACACATCCTTCGCAAAAGCCCACGGATTGCAGTCCGTGGGCGTTAGGGTCGCTCATACGATCTTGATCGCCTTGATGGGGCAGGTACTTCGGCAGACGTCGCAACGGGTGCATTTGGTCGGGTCGATCGTGTGTTTCTGGTAAGGCAGCATCGTAATAGCGCCGGACGGGCAGTCCTGGGCGCACTTAGTGCAGCCAATACAGTTGTCCTGGACTTCGTACTTGATCAGGGCTTTGCACTTGCCGGCGGGGCAGCGGCCTTGCACGTGGGCTTCGAATTCGTGGCGGAAGTAGCGCAGGGTGGTCAGCACGGGGTTGGGCGCAGTCTGGCCGAGGCCACAAAGGCTGCCTCTTTTGACCTGTCGGGACAGCTCATCCAGCTTGTCGATGTCGCTGGGTTTGCCTTTGCCTTCGCAAAGGCGGGTGAGGATGTCGAGCAACGCCTTAGTTCCCACCCGGCAGAAAGAGCACTGGCCGCACGACTCAGCCTGGGTGAACTGGAGGAAGTAGCGGGCGATGTCCACCATGCAATCGCTGTCGTCGAGGACGACCATGCCGCCGGAGCCCATGATGGCGCCGGCCTGGGTGAGTGACTCGTAATCCACGGAAAGATCAGCCAACTCGGCTGGGATGCAACCGCCCGAGGGGCCGCCGATCTGAACGGCCTTGAAACGCCGGCCATTGGCGATGCCACCGCCGATATCCTCGACGATCTGGCGGATGGTGATGCCCATGGGGACTTCGATGAGCCCGCCGCGGGCGATCTTGCCGGTGAGGGCGAAGACCTTGGTGCCTTTGCTTTTGCCGGTACCGATGGCGGCGAACGCGTCGGGACCATGGCGGATGATCCAGGGGATAAGGGCGTAGGTTTCGACGTTGTTGATGCTGGTGGGTTTGCCCCAGAGGCCGCTTTCGGCCGGGTAGGGGGGGCGCAGGCGGGGCACGCCACGCCGGCCCTCAATCGACGCAATCAGGGCGGTCTCTTCGCCGCAAACGAAGGCGCCAGCGCCTTCGACGACGCGGAGCTTGAGACGATGGCCGGTATTGAGGATGTTGTCCCCGAGCAGGCCTCGCTCTTCACAGCGGGTGATGGCCTCGCGGATTCGTTTGACGGCCAGGGGGTATTCGGCGCGGATGTACAAAACGCCCTCGGCAGCTCCCACGGCTTTCGAGGCGATGATCATTCCTTCCAATACGCGGTACGGGAAGGACTCCAGGATCATGCGATCCATGAATGCGCCGGGGTCGCCTTCGTCGCCATTGCAGATGATGTACTTCAGATCGCCTTTGGCAGCTCGAACCTTGGACCATTTTTCGCCGGTCGGGAATCCCGCGCCGCCCCGGCCACGCAGGCCGGAATGCTTGATGATCTCCACAAGGTCCTGATTCGGTTGCTCTACGAGCACCTGGCGGAGTGCGTTGAACCCATGGTGTGCGATGTACTCATCGAGATTCAACGGATTCAGCGTGCCGCAGGTCTCGGTGGCAATGCGTTTCTGGGGGCCGAGAAAATCGCACACCGGGCCGTCGCGTGTGTCGAGCGTGTGGCGTTCGATGGGCGACCAGGTTTCGTCGGTCAGCAGGCGATCCAGAACCGTGGTGAATCGGGACCGCATGCGGCGGAAGAACCCTTGGGGGCGGACATGGCGGCGAATGATTGCGTCAGCATCCTTGGCGGTGACCTTGGCGTACAGGCTCAGCGCCCGGCCTTTGTTGGTGACTTCGACGAGCGGCGTCTGGTGGCACATGCCCACGCATCCGACCGGTTTGATCACAGCATTAGCGCCGGTGCGTTCCAGGGCATGCTCCAGGGCCACTCGCACTTCGTTAGCACCACCGGCGATGCAGCAGGAGCCGCAGCCGACGCGAATTTCGGCGGCAGCATCTCCGTCTTGGCATGCCTTATCGGTATGGTTCCCTTTCCCGTTGGAGTCCTGATGATGCAGAAAATCATCGATGGATTCGCGGACGTTTTCCGGCGTCTGATGTCCATACGTGATGGCATCGATCTGCACGACGGGGGCCAGAGTGCAGCATCCGAGGCAGCCAACGTGTTCAACCGTGAAGTCCCCATTGGGATCGGTGTCGTGGCCCTTCTCAATCTGCAGTTGCCGCCGAACCGCATCTTCCACCAGTTCTGAGCCTTTGACGTGGCAGGCGGTCCCATGGCACACGCGAAGGATGTGCTTCCCCGCGGGTTTGTGGCGGAATTGCGCATAGAACGTCGAAACGCCGGTGATCGTGGCCGGCGTGATATCCGTGATCTCGGTGACGCGACGAAGAGCTTCTTCCGGTAGATAGTGGAAATGCTCCTGAATCGCCTGGAGGATCGGAATCACGGCATCGGACGTTCGACCAATGCGAGCGACGGTCTCATCGACGAATCGCAGATCGATCAGCGGGCCTTCGATTTTGATCAACCCACTACTCATGACTTGGGCCCTATGCAATAAAGGTTCTGCTTTCCGCGGATGTAGATACGGCCGCCGACAAACGCCGGCGAAGCATAGGTTTCTTCGCCGAGCGGACACTTGGCGACTTCCTTGAAGGTGCGGCCGGCTTCGAAAATGTGCATCACGCCTTGGGTATCCAACAGGTAAATGCGGTTGCCCACCAGCGACGGCGAGGACTTGACCTCCACGTCCAATTCCTGCTGCCATACCACCTTGCCATCTTTGGCGTCGCAGCAGGTGAGAGTACCGCTGGTGGTGACGATGAACACCAATTCGGGTGTGGACAGCGGGCTGACAATGTCCGGCAGGTTGTCTTCCATCTGCCAGAGCACGTGAGTCTTGGTCACGTCGCCTTGGCCGTCGGTCTTGATCGCCACGAGTGCGGCGCGATCGTTGCACACGTAAACGGTTCCGCCGTGATAGATCGGCGATGGCGTAACTTCGCCGTTGAGGCACTTTACTCGCCAGATTTCCTTGCCGCTCGCCGGGTCGTACGCGATGACCCAGGGATTGCCGCAGGTGATGATCTGCTCGCCCTTTTCGAGAGTCGCCACGATGGGCGAACTCCAGGAGGCGGGGATCTCACGTTTGGTCTGCCAAACAGGTTGGCCCGTCAGACCATCGAACGCCAGGAGCGCCGAGTTGGCTTCTTTGACACTGTTCCCTTGGTCATACTGGACGATCAATCGGCCTTTGTGCGTCACCAATGACGAGGCGTGACCATAGGCGTTCTTCGGCATGCCGAGGCTCTTGGTCCAAACCCGCTGGCCGGCAAAGTCGAAGGCCATCAGATCCCCGGTGGGGAACATGGCGAATAGTCGCCGACCGTCGGTTGCCATCGTGGAGGGGGCGAATCCGGTGTCCTCCATTAATTCGACTTGGGTGGGTCCGCCGGCTGCTTGTTCCCATTGCAGCGAGCCGGTGGCGATATCAAAGGCATAGACTTCACGCTTCTCCGGTGTGCCGCCGGACAGGAAGAGCTGCCTGTCCCAGATGACCGGCGAGTTGTTGCCGGGCAGGGGCACAGGCACCTTCCAGAGAATGTTCTTGCCGGAGGTGCCATCCCATTCGGTCAGATACTCGCCCCCCGGGGCAGCGCCGGTACCCGTGGGGCCACGGAACGCCGGCCAATTGCGAGTGAACTGCTCGGCCGTCGGCAGTTCCTGTTTGCTCGCAACAGGTGAAGGCGATGCAGGGTTCGTCGTTGCCGGGCCTGCTCCGGGGGAGTTCGGCTTGGCGACGGCAAACTCGGGCAGGCGGTAGCGTGGCATCGCTGCCAATGCAACAAGGGCTCCGGCGAGGACGAGGGCAAAACCTGCGATCATCCGCCGGGCCATGATGGCGACCCACGGCTGCTTGTTGCGGGCCACCGCTGCGGGATCGGGCAGGTAAGGTTCGGCCTGGAGCGTGCCTGTCAGCTTTAAGGCCACCAGCAGCACCACAACTCCGCCCAGCAGGAGATACGCGCCGTGCTTGGCCAGTTCGCGTCCTTTGAAAAACGCGATGCGTACGTGCTGGTCGATCTGCCGAATCTGCTCTTTTGTCGCGTCATCGTCGGGCTTCTGCACCAGCTGTGCTTTTAGTGCGGCGATCTGTCCAACAGTCAGCGGATTGAGCCTCTTTTCCCGCAGGAAATTGGCCGCCAGGATTGCTGTGACGGCCAGTACGAACCCTAATGCCACCAGCGAGGCAGAGCGGGTTGAGCTTGCCCAGATTCGTTTGGCGTTGTTCGACTGCGATTCGAGATGGACCAGTGGCTCACTCATGATGCTTGTTTTTCATATCTCGCAACCGTTATTCACACTGCCAGCAGGTCCGCTTCCACCTGTCGGCGTTCATGCTCGACGGGGCAGCTCCGATAGCAGCGGGCACAGGCCACGCACCCGGCCGGGTCCGCGGTGTATCCCGTGCGCTGGCGGCGGAGGACCAGGGCAATCAACTTCCCGCCGATGGCCAGGCCCACCCATGCGCCAAACAAGGGGCTGGCGAACGCAAAGCGTCTGCGAATGACGTTCGCGCGTTGATAGACCCGCTCGATAGGCTCGCCCGTGGCGCGGAAGGCCTTGCTTGGGTCGGTGACGCCTTCCACCAGCTTGTGTTCTTCCTGCCACAGTCGCTCGGCGAGTTGTACCGTCACATCCATCCTGGCAAACGCCGATCGCCCCAGGTATCCAAAACCCGCGAAAAGTCCCATCAGCACAGGTAGAAGGATCAACACGGCCAGCAACTGCCGACGGCCGCGGCTCCTTTGAGTTTTGTCCTTTGACGTGGGGTAGCGGATGGCGCCAAACGGGCAGGCCTGCTCGCACAATCGGCAATCGACGCAATCCTTGGGAGTGATGGATACCCTCTGCCTGGAAAATGGCGAGAGCAGCCGCAGGAGTACGCCGTAGGGGCAGACAAACCGGCAGTACACTCGCCCGATAAACATGCTCAGGATGAGGAAAACCGCGCCCAGAAAGAGCATGTGGGCGGGGCCGCTCAATCGGAAGAATCCCACAAAGGGATCATAGCGGCAGATGATCAACTCAGTGCCTACCGCGGCGAACATGACCGCCAGACCTAGGTAGACATACGCGAACAGGCCGAGCCCCTGCTCCAACCACGCTGGCACACGCACCGGTCGCCAGAGGGTCAGATCCTGGATCGCCCCCAGGGGGCATACCGATGAGCAGAATACCCGGCCATAAAACAACGTGAACAGCAGCGGCAATGCGAAGAACGCCGCCACGATCCAGGGCAGGACATAGCCATTGCCGCCGGCGCTATACGCCACGTTCCCGATCGATCCCACCGGGCAGATGCACCCCTTGCGATAGAACCCGAAGTAGATCAGCGAGAAGATGGCCAGCCAGAACACCCCGCGGCGGGATCGCTTTGTGTACACAAGCCACGCCGCCAATGCCAAGGTGCCGCTCAGGATCGCTACATCCAGGTATCCCCAGATGGGCGATGGCGTCGGCGCGACTTCGGTGGCGGGCATCTTGTATCCGCCACGGAAGTCCGGCGCGGGGAATCGCTCGACGGCCAGCGTCATCGCCGGCCACAGCAGCAGGGAAACGAGACTCAATACCCAACGCCACATACGCATCGCACTATTCCCCTCTGCCTTATCCGTTGCGGATTTTGTCCTTCAGAATATACGGGTGATCCGCCGGCACACGCGAGATCGCCTGGGCCGGGCAGTTCGCGGCAATCGAACACCGATTGCACTGCACACACAAGTGTTGATCGATCTGCAGGAACAACGACCCATTCCCATAGTCGGTGCAGCCCTTCACGCACCGCGCACAGCCAATGCACAGCTTGGCATCGACCGTGTATTCATAGTACTCGTCCTCGACCCATTTGCGTATCAAAGCGCCCGTCGGGCAGAGCTGGTTTTCCGCAGCCGTTGTCAGTGCATTGGGCTCGGCCTCGAAGTAACCGGTGCAAAGTTTGCAGTACCCGCACAGGGGAAAAACGTTTACGCATTTGACTGCCGACGGGTTGAGCACGCATTCCGTGGCGCATCGCTCGCAGTGCATGCACTTGTACGGGTCGATCTGCCAGACCATCTTGTCGCTGGCGCCGGCTGCTCGCTGCATCAGCACCGCGCCTAGAACGCCGCCGATGCCGAGCAGACTCGCTCCGCGCACGCCGTTGGCGAGGAAATCGCGTCGAGTGATGTTTTCGTTCTGTTCTGACACGACTGGGTGTCCAATCTTAAAACCCACGGATGGCCATCCGTGGGCGTTATTTGCCTACTCTCTGTTTGGCTGCCAGGGCGCGAGGCAGATCACAAACGCCAAAGGCATCGCATCCCCCACAGGCGATGGGCTTAACACAGTCGCCGGCAGCGCTGCTTTCGGAGCGTCCAAGTACAAGCAGACTCATTCCGCTGATCAATCCGCCCGCTGCCACATATCGAACCGCATCACGCAGGAAATCCCTGCGAGTCTCGGCGACGGGGGCATGGAGGCAGTCCTTATTTCCACGCTGACAACTCATCTTGCACCCCCATTCTCTAAGGCGTAGATCCTCACTTCTCGTGTACCCCGGGGCATCGCCAGCAC
This sequence comes from Bacillota bacterium, assembly GCA_050261455.1. GTDB lineage: Bacteria > Planctomycetota > Phycisphaerae > Tepidisphaerales > Tepidisphaeraceae > JAPLNB01. The sequence goes on along the minus strand of JBLNDH010000348.1, from coordinate 1,454 downwards.
CCGGCCATCCCCATCGACCGCGACGTCCAGCCCCGTCATGTTCTGGCCAAAGGTGATGGGCGGCGCTACCACGCCGTCGAAGGTTCCGTCGGCCGAATAGTGCTTGATCCGCGGGTTGACTTTCTCCGCCGTGATAAAACTCCCATCTTTCAGGATCGCGAAATCTGCCGGGTTGCAGCACCCTGGGAATGCTTGTACCGCCGTGCCTGGCACACCCCAGTAGCGCTCAAGCTGGCCTTCCTGGGTGTAGGCTTCCAGTCGATGCAGGCCCGGGTTGTTGACCCAGACCAACCCATCGGGTGCGACGGCAACATCGAGATGCGGACTGGGCAACACCAGTCCCGAAACTCCACGCGATGGATCTGGCTTGCCAATTTCCCCAAGCAGTTTGCCATCGCGATTGAGCCGCATCACCACACGCCGTCCGGCATCCGCAACCCATACATCGTCGCCAGCAACGGTGATGCAGGTCAGATACGAATTGCTGCCGTACGAGGCCCACGACGCGATCTGCTTGCCATCGGCCGAATAGACCTCTACGTGATCCTTCATCCCGACCAGCAACGATCCATTCTCGCCGGCCGCGATGCAGTAAGGTGTGCCGTTAATTGGAGTATCACCCAGGATCGCCCCGACCTTGTCGAACCGCCGCACAATCCCATGGGCCGCCACCAGCAGGTTGCCGTTCGCATCGACGGCAATCGCCCGCGGCGACTGGAAGCCCGTCTCAATCCGCGCAAGCTCTTTGTATTTGATCAGCGACGGGTCCACCTGCTGCAATGCCGTCTCGAGGTTTGTGCCCTTGCCCGGCACGGAATCCTTGGGCTCCGCTGCGGCTTCGAGCATGTTGAAGACCTGAAACGCCGCAACGGGCAGCGCCACCATCGCCGCGCCCAGCCCGAGTTTCCTGGCGGCAGATGTCTTCGGTGATTCCGCCATTGGCATGTCCTGCCGATTCGTGGTTGGATCACTCATTGGCTAATTTCCTCAGATCCAGACATACCATCCGTGTCATATCCCGTGCGATCAGCCGGCCACCGGCCAAGGCCAGTGGTCCCCAAGCCTCGTTGGCATCGTCAATCACTTTCGCCTGGGCGATTGGCTTAAACCCGGTTTCGGTCGCTTCTACCAGCATCAAGGTGCCGTTCTCATGCAGCACGATGATCATTCCGTCGGCGATCATGAACGGCCCCAGCCCGAAACGATTCTTGCCGCCGCTGGTCCACAATTGCTTGCCTTCGAGACTCAGGCACGCCAGTTGTCCGGTAGGGGGGATCAGGCCATAAAGATGACCTTTGTAATAGATCGGCGTGTGCTGCTCGGCTCCGAAAACGCTCGGCGGCAGGCGATAGAGAATCGTGGGTTCAATTTTCCCGGCGTTCTCCGTGAGCTTGAGCATCATGCTTCCCGCGCCGTAGCCGCCGCTCAGGAAGATGCGATCTTGTTCGATCGGC
>JBLNDH010000347.1:0-2648 GCA_050261455.1 Bacillota bacterium | reverse complement strand
CGCGATTCGCCCGATTCTGCTCCAATCGCCCATACTCCGCTGCCCGCTGGGCCCGCAAGCGGGAGGAAACGATCTTCCAGATGACCCAGTTGGCGGTGTCATCGTCACGCACCGCAAACCCTGCCTCGACCCCGAACTCCTCCGGCTCGATCTGCTCCACCGGCACAATGGTTGGCTCCTCCGCTGGGGGCTTGGCCGCGCCGTCCGCTTGGATTGGGTTGACCCGCTTCATCACGCCTCCTTGAGCTGTGCAGAAATGCCCCATCCCCGTCGAGCTGAATGAAGTCTCTCAGGCCGGCCGCGGCCCGCGATACATGGCCGCCCGGCGCATCTCCCGCCCCAGCATCCGCCGATAGCGCGGATTGGCGTAGGCGCTCGGTAGCCGCCACCGCGAGGGCTCGATCCCCAGCCGTGCCCGCCGGGCCCGCAGATTCCCCCGGTCCACCCGCCACACCCGCGCCAAGTCGGTATCCGGCAGTTCCCAGTTCACCAGGGCCCAGAACCGTGCATAGCGTGTGCGATTGGAGCGAAGCCCCTTTAACCCCTCCGAGCGGGCAATGCGATACGCCGCCGACTTCGACAGCCGCCCACCAAACAGTTGCACCAGTTCCGGCACCGTCCGCCCAATGGCCCCCTTGTAATGATCGCGCACCCAGGCCTGGAATCGCGCCCTGACTGGCGTTCGATACCCGCAATCGTCAGCGGCGGATCCCGTTTCTGACGGGATGGTCGCGTTGTCCACTTCCTGCCGGTGAATCACTTCCATGGTGTTTCTCCTTCTTCGCTTCCGCCCGTGCGTGCTTGCAGGGCGGTCCATTCTCTAGAAATGCCCAGCCAATATGGGGCATTCGCCCTTGGCCACGTCGCCATAAACTATAGCGTCATCGAAATAGTTTCAAGTGTAAATTATCAACCTTTAGCCGGGAGTCCGTCGATATGTGCTAGATGGGAGTAGTTGGCACAACCGAAGCAGCACGTCGCCTTGGCCTTACAAACCAACGGATCACCGCAATGATCCGGGCCGGTCAGGTTGCCGCGCAAAAGATCGGTCGCACCTGGGTGGTCGACGAGGCCGAAATCGAACGTCTCCGGCATCAAGAACGCAAACCCGGGCGCCCTCGCAAACGCGAGTGAGGTGGCCGAGTCTTCCTGAAACCTCCGTCCCCCGCTTGTGGTTCATCCTCCAGCAGAGGCGTATGAGCGATTCAGTCTTCTGGCCGATGAACCTCTTACCCATTTCGTCTGCTTCACCAATCCTGTCCTTGGCATGCCCAGATGGCGTATTCTTGTATTGGGCCTTCCCTCTAACTAGAAAAGCGATGGCGATTGGGTGCCCCTGCCCCAGCGATCGTCGAGACTCACCTGCCCGCTTGGCGAATGGGCTGGAAGACCCCCTCGGCCCGAAGATACTCCCCCAGCCGGGCGAGGTATTTGTTCATACGGACGTACATCCCCTTCTTGTTGGTCCGGTATAACCGCACCAGAGCCGGGGTCTTCTGGCCCATGAACCGCTTGGAGACTTCTTCCACCGCCTGCAATTCCTCGTCGGCGCCCCCGTGCTCAATCAAGTTGCACAAGATGTCGTTCGCAGACTTTCTCAGATTGTGGAACAAATAGCCCTTGACCAGACTCCCCCATCGCCGACCCACCAGATCGTAGGCATGCCCAGAACGAGTGATGCGGTATCGCGGCCTCCCCAAATCCAAAAACGCTAGTTCCGCCGCCTTCACCGTGACCCGCTTATCCTCCCCATAGCGGAAGTCCTCAACCACCTCCTGACTGCTCCCATCGTGCAGGTAACGCTTGACCAACAGCAGCGTCTCCGGCCACAGGACATGATGAACCTTGAACTCGTTCTGAGGCTCCTTTTCGCGATCCCAAAACACGCCACCCTCATGCAAATCAATCTCGTCGCGTCGGAGCCGTCCCAAATCGGCCTCGTACATGGCGCAGTTCAAGCCCATCATCAGATCGAGTTGGGAGATGGTGCCCGCCGTGGCCTGCATCATCTTCTTCAGTTCATCGAGGCCATAGACTTGAATATCGGTCTTGGTGGCGTTGGGCACCGTGCAGGCTTCCACGACGCTGGGGGGCACAGTGGCATCGTTGCCCCCATACCGCCGGTAGATCCACCGCAGCAGGGTCAGCGCCGCCCCGAGGTAGTTGCGAGCGGTCCGCCGCCCGACCTGCTTCAACATCTCAGCTTTGGCCTTGCGGAAGTGATCCGCCGCCAACTGCACGGCCGGGAGATCGTTGTCCAGGAACAAGGCCGCCTGCTTCATCTGGCTGACGGCCTTCTTGACCGAGGTGTTTTGGACGTGGCCTTGGGACAAATCCTCGCGACGGTCCTGCTCGTAGACGCTGATCAACTCCGTGAAGGTGAACTCGGAAAGGGCTTTGGCGAACTCATCGGCATCGATGCGGCCTTCCTGCCGAATCGCCTGAATCTCCTGCGGGGTCCGTTTCCGCCCCCCGCCGTTGGTCCAATGGGGCACGTCGGCGTAGGGTTCGCCCAACAGGGCCAAGGTCGGCTTCTCGGTCTTCTCCCAGTTGGTGACCAGCAGTTCCCACTGCCGCGCCTTGGCATTGGCCTTGGCGGCGGCTTCGGCCTCGCTCCCCTTGAAATACCAGTCCGCGTCCACCAGTTT
>JBLNDH010000346.1:0-7570 GCA_050261455.1 Bacillota bacterium | reverse complement strand
ATGGCCGCCAGCATTGCCGCCAGCCAGGGCGCGCCAAAGCCATTGAGGCGTTGGAAGAGTTGGGGCATTTCCCCATCGCGCGACATGACGTACATGATGCTGATGAGGCCATTGATCGCGGTGTTGGCGGCCGAGAGCAAGAGAAGGCCGCCGATGATTCGGACGGGCCATTCGCCCCAGGGGCCGACGTAGGTGCTGGCGAGGAACGCCAGCATGTCTTCCTTGTGGCCGTGGCGTCCGAGGCTGGTGACGGCGACCATGGCCAGGGCCAAGACGAGATTGAAGATTGCGACCTCGACGGCGACGGTCCAGATGCTCTTTCGGGCGGTCGTGTAGACCGGCTTTCTCATGACGCCGGTGAGGTTGGCGATCGCCTCCACCCCCGACAGGGCGAGCACGATGGCCACAAATGCTTCCCACAATGCAAACGGGGGATGGCGCAGCGTACCGAAATTGATCTGCGACCAGTGGATTTGCGGCAACGAACAAACGACCACCAGCAAGGTGATGCCGACCATGCCTGCGGCCGCAAAAACCGCATAACCCGACGTATGTTTGGGGCCCAGGAGGTTCACCGCGCCGATGAGGAGGATCGCGAGGATTGCCCAGAGGCCGGGGCTGTGCCAGTCGAACAGGGGCTCGGAGGTCGTCTGCTGCGAGCTTATTTCCAGGACGATGTCACCGCTTGCCGGAGCTTCGGCAACTTGTGAGGCGGCCGGGGCTCCTAAGCCAAAGTAGTGGAACGCATCGACGGCGCTGAGGGAGGCGGTCACCGTGTAGTCGGCAAACAGGAGCAGCGCCCCGACGACGCCGAGCAGACGGCTACGCTGGCGGGCAGCGGAGTAGACACCACCACCATCGGCGTAGATGCGGCAGATCTGGGTATACGCCCATCCGACGGCCAGGATGAGGAGGCTCATGGCCGCGATGAGATAGAAGCTGCTGCGTCCAGCAAAGAGGAATGCCAGGCCGAGCACATAGAGGCGGCTGGTACCCCAATCGCCGAATAGAAGACCCGCAGCGCCAACCCAACTGACGTTTCGGGGGCGTTCGCTGGCCAAAAGGCTCAATGCAGCGGGCATGCGCGAGCTGGTACTGGTTCCGTGTTCGATGGCATCCATTTAAAAGACACACCAAGCGATGGACGAACGCCCGACGAGTGGCTGCCTGTTCGCCATCAGGGGTCGATCATAGAAGCACAGCGAAGGCTCACGGGAAGCGGCCAAAGCCGCTGCAGAAGAGCTTGGCGTTGTGCCCTTTCATATGCCTACGGGGTTAGCTGACGGGCTGGAGCTTGAAAGTGCTCCGGGCGTCCACTCCTTGCCCTTAGCCCCAGGCCGGCCATTTACTGGCCAGCCGTGCTGGTTCCCCCGCACCATGCCAACCGGCATGATCTCGGCGGTCACACTAGAGCCATAGAGTAAACGGAGGAGAGGTCGGCTGTCAAACGCGGTGGCCGACGGCGCCTACTATGCCGTACGTAAATTCGGACAATTCAAGAGGTTAAGCCTTGACGCCGTTAGCGTGTGGTTCCCAAGGTTCTGCGCAGAAGGGTCTTGAGAACCAATTGAGCGGCCAGCTCGGGTTCGATGGTGAAGTGGACCAGGTCATAGGCATAGAGAACGGGGTTGTCGGCACGCCCTTGGAGCTTGAAATGCCGGAAACCCATGGCGTAGATCGCCTTCATCTCGCTGCGGCTGAGATAACAGCTCCGCTTGCGCTTGGTCAGACACTCCAAGTCCAGCGGAGCCTGGCAGCGGCTCATAATCTGATTCATCTCCTGCTCAATGAACCGCCGCTCCGTCGCTGGGCTGATCGAGTTGAGCGGGATGGTTGATTGCCCCGCACAGACGGTCTTCTGCCAGCGAGCATAGACGTCGTAGTGGTGCGCACGCTGGGGACACTGGACGGCGCAGTTCTCGTTGACGATGATCTCGGCTTTATCCCGGTCCAGTTGATTGAGCAGTTCAAGATTTCGGCAATCGTCCGGGTGCACAACGTAGCGGCAGAATCGCTGGGCGAGCTCGCGGTAATAGTCGGGGCGACCTTGGCCATGGTCAAAGGTAACTTTGACGATCGACGCCACTTGCCGCAAAGACGGGTATTTATCGGCGATGTACTTGGATAGCAGATCGCTGGTGACAATGACGCCATTCAGATCCGGTCGTTCGCTGATGGCGTCCAGAATGTAGTTGGATCGGGAATCCTTCAGGTCAGCCGTGTCCAGCAGATGATTGGTAAAGGTGGGGTAATAACCTACATTTTTGGAGTAGAGGGCGTTAAGGATGTCCTTCAATCCCGCGGGATTGAAGGGGACGCCGGAAGGACGCCCGGCGTTCCACAGGACGGCGGGGGCGCCATGGATCGACTCGATTGGGATGTGGCAGTCCAAGGCTTGTTCCACAATGTGGAGTAATTCGATGACCAGCCGGTGATGGGTGAACATGCCGGAGACGTTGAAACGTGCCTCCGGCCAATCCGGATGCAAAGCTGCAGTTGCCAACGGAAGCGTTTCATTCGCAAGAGTCATTGCCATTCCACTCCGATGTCGAACTACGCGAGATGAACCTGCAGAGGCGCCGCAGAAAAAGCGACACGCTCGGCTACAGAATGATGATCTGCTCGAAAACAGGCACTAACAGACTTGCCCGATCTCCATTTGCGATACGGTGAACCCAGGCATCAAAGGCCAAGACATGTGAGCCACAGACATGCCCGGTAACCGTTCACTTCAACACGCTCTTCTGGGGCCGATGGCCGACCACGATTGAGATGAATAACAACGTGTTCTGCCAGCCCTTTATGCTGACGCCTTAATAGTACCGCATGGCCCCAGGGACGTCACCAGCTGAGAAAGATGTTTTTCGTAGTGTTTCCACCGCCCCAGGGACGAGGTGTAGATGGGCCGTCGCACCTGGTCGTAGCTAGCCGTCATCACGTGGCGCTTGTTCTGATGGAATTGCAGGCACCGATCATCCCAGGGCAAGTCGAGGAACTCCAGCATCTGCCGGGTTTGCCCCGGCAGATCGTTTACCAGATCCTCGTAGTGCACGTCCAACATCGGATAGTTCAACCGCTGTTTCCAATGCCGCACGAGCCGGTCGTAGTCCCGGTAAAACGCGCCCAGGTGGCTGAGGTTGTGCGTGAACTCGTGCCTGTGAGCAACGAACTGCGTCATATAGCACGACAAGCACGTATCCAGGGGGTCGCGGGTGCAATGGATGATGTGGCAGTCGGGGAACAACGTCACGATCAGGCCAAGGTACAGAAAATTGTGCGGCATCTTGTCGGTGACATAGGTGGCCTTGTCGTTCAATGCTGCAATGGCGGAGAGATAGGTTTGGGCCAGCTCGTTGGCGTTGCGTACGGAGAGCGTATCGAGGTATTCGGGATATGGGGTGCCCTCCGCCCAAGGCGACTGCTCCGCAGAGAGCGCGATGTGTCGCAGGGTATTCAATTCCCCGGCCCCGTGCACTTGAGGGTGACTGGCGAGGATCTGCTCCACGAGTGAAGTACCGGACCGCATCATGCCAATGATGAACACGGGCCGGCGGTTCTTGTGTGATGCGCGTGGCAGGTCGTGCAGCTTCCAGGGCGTAAAATACTCGATCTGGCGTCGAATCCAGTCGGTATGCTGGGCCGGGTTGTAAGGCTCTGGGTTCGCCTCTTGGTGGGCGAGCCGAGCTTCCTTGAAGGCTGCGTCCCATTCGCCCAGGCGATCCAGCAAGTTCGCTGCCGTGAAGTGCAACGTCGTCTTGTGCTGCGGCAAGAGGCCGGGCGATTCGAGCAGCCGTTGGATCAGTTCCAACGCCTCTTTTTCGCGTTTCAGCTTGGGCGCAAGTCGGCCAAAGACAATTCCCAGACGCCCGGACCGCATGCCCACCTTGACCAGCGGCTCAAGGAGCTTCCAAGCCGCCTCGGCTTGGCCACTGGCCTCCAGCGTGCTGGCGCGGGTGATCGCGATCTCCGCGTCATTCGGTTCCAGCTCAATTGCTCGTACGCTGTGGACCACCGCGCGATCCAGATCGCCCGCTTCGCGGTAATACTGGCAGATCGCCTCGTGTGCCCTGGCATCGTTGGGATTCCGGTGAACGGCTTCTTTCAGGTGATGCTCAGCCAAATTGAGCATTCCGCTCTGCCATGCGGCCACGCCAAGCCGGAAGTGGTAATCGGCCTGATCGCCATGCAGAGCCACCGCTTCCCGGTACGGCGTCAGGGCCTCGTGGAATCGGCCCTGCCGACACAGGGCGTCTCCCTGGGCTACCGCCGCCCGTGCCCGCGAGTGCGCGTCCATGACTGGGGCGGGTGTTGCGGCGGGCAACCACATGATCGATTGCCCTCCCGATGCCCCCGGCCACGAGAACTCCGTTCCCCCGGGCCATCCCTGCGTGTTGTCACTACGCGGTGTGCCCGCAGGCCTCTTGTCCTGTTTCCCCTTTCCCTCGTTGCCGCTTGCCGATTCCGTTGGCATGGTGCATACCCTAGAAGCTAAGCACCACCCTTTGGGCCAGTCCTGCGCAGTCAAGCGTGAACACAACAAGACCTGCCTCATCAGCCTATTGCTGCGAGCTATGACAAGGCTCAGCCCTTCAGGGCAGTCCGCTCAACCGCCGGTGTTCTCTGGATCTAATCCATGTCGTTCTCGCCCGAAATTCACTTCTTCTGAAGCCTCATTCAAGAAAACCGGCACCACACTGCCTTAATCGACGCAGAAGTTAAGCGTTATCACCTTAAGTTTCGATGAAGAACCGCAGCCATCGGAGAGCGGAGAAACCGGGGGCCATTCCGCCTGCGCCATTCCGGAGGCGCCTGCTCAGCTTGTGCCTCGCTTTATTCTTGCACACGAATCATTGACGATGTACGCTTGGATTGATCTAGTCTGTTTTCCGCAATATTGGGCGTGAATCACCGTTGTATAAGGCAGTTTATCCCTAGTTTATGGCCCCAAGTGGGTCGAGTTGAAGGAGGATCGTATGATTCGAAGCGTCGCATTCGGCACTATCGTGTTTCTCGCGGGATTGGCCCTGGCAGCGGATGCCGGCAAGGATACGGTGGGCGCGGCCGCCAAGAAACTGGCCGACGCCAGCAGCTACAGCTGGAAGACTACCACTGAGATGGGTGGCAACAGCCAGTTCCGTCCAGGCCCGACCGAAGGCAAGACGGAGAAGGGGGGTCTGACCTACGTGACGATGGCCCGCGGGGATAACACGACGGAAATCGTGATGCAAGGCACCAAGGGCGCCGTCAAGACCGATGATGGTTGGAAGTCGCTGGAAGAGATGTCTCAAGACAACCAGCAGGGTCCTGGACGTTTCATGGCCCGGATGGTGCAGAACTTCAAGGCCCCCGCGGCACAGGCCCAGGATCTGCTCGGCAAGGTCCAGGATCTGAAGGAAGCCGATGGCGCGTACGTCGGCGACCTTACGGAGGAGGGTGCCAAGTCTTTCATGACCTTTGGCCGTGGCGGCGCCAACGCCCCCGAAATCAGCGGCGCCAAGGGCTCGGCAAAGTTCTGGGTCAAGGACGGCGCTCTGACCAAGTTCGAGTACCGCGTTCAGGGCAAGATGACCTTCAACAATAACGAACGCGACATCGATCGCACCACCACCACCGAGATCAAGGACATCGGCTCCACCAAGATCGACGTTCCCGAAGAAGCCAAGAAGAAGATCGGCTAAAGCTTTAGGATCCTCACCTGATCCATCACGCGGCCGTCCCCAGACCAGCAGCATTGCTGCCTTGGGGACGGCCGTCTGTTTGGGCCGGGATCACGGATAAACTGCACAAAGACCCGGGCTGAGGACGGCCCGGCCCAACTTGCAGACGAAGCCATCCATTTTTGCCGTTCACCCGTTTGCGGGACTGGACTACATTCCCGGCTGGTCCAACGGAAGGAAAGCGATGACGCAGGTGACGGTCAAGGGGTTTGTGTTTCCTTCGCCGGTAGCAGCCGTTCGGTTCGCCGAAGCCGATGACGCGAAGGCAATCCGTATCAACGACACGATCATGGTGGTGACGAGCACTGAAGCGGACCGGCTGGAGTCCCTTAGTGTTCCCTTTACCTATCTGGTTCCGGACGGGGCAGATGCGTTCCGTATGGTCCCGGCGTGCCGGTGATCGAACGCCGGACCGACAAGGCTTATTCTTGCTATGCACGCTGGCGCCCCAAGCAACAGGGGCGACGAGGATCTCGCCGGGCGGTCGGGATCTGCCGCAAGGTCTACCCACCAGAGTGCGCTGTTATACACGTCGGGAGTGTCGATGGTTGCGCGATGAATCAGTTGGCAAGGACCTGGATCTGGCCGAGGCGATAGCGGCGATGGTTGTCGGAGTTGTCCAGCGGGAGCGCGATTCGGGGCGTGCCGTCGCGGTCGCCGATGGAAACGAAAACATCGAACGTGCCGGCGGGGAGATTGGGGGCCAAGCCATGGGCAGACTCAACGTTTTGCGCGGGGGCTTTGCCCGGTGCATCGACCGGGAGTTGGCGTACGTTGAAGGATTCATTAACAAACACAGCGACGATGCCGCCCTTGCTGTCCTTCAACGTGAACGTCACGTAGCCGCCGGGATAGCAGGGGGCGACGCCGGCATTGGCCCAGGTGGAGGCGAAATTGATGCGGGAAGTACGCGAGGCGGTGGCGGGCCACGAGGCTTCACGGAGTTGCAGGCGGTAGCCGAGGCGAAGGTTCACCCGGTCGATCAGTTCCCGTTCCTTTTCCAGAAATTCCCGCGGGAACCAGTGAATGCACATGTAGCTGGCGTGATACTCCTCGATGGCGCGAAGGAAGATGTCGCGGTGCCAGGCGCCGCGATCGACTGAACCCTTGTAGTGTTCGTGTTCGAGGATGACGGGCAGTTTGGGCCAGAAGGGCTCGGCCATCTTGGCATGGAAGTAAGAGTTGGGTGGTGGCTGCACGAGAATGCTGTCGTCGCGGAGGGTGAGCCCTTTCTCCAAGGCATACTGAATGGTGTCTTCCCCTTGGAAAGCGAAATCATCGTTGGCGGCCAGCAGCGTCTTTTTGAAGTGCTTTGTGTGCAGGTCGATGTGTTTCTTGAGGGTGTCGGAGGCGTATTTGAGCTTGGTGCTTGCCCAGAGGTGCCCTTCACCCCAGACGCCGAACGAACCGACGTCGATGAACGCCACATTGGGGCTGCCGTCGTAGCGAGCAGCAGCGGCGGCGAGGAAGTGGTCGAGTTTCTCCAAAAAGATGGGATCGTTGTAGTCGGGTTCCCAGAAGGGGCCTTTGTCATCGACGCCTTTGCCGAACGTGAAGTTGTATCCCTTGGCTCCGGCCTTCTGGACCCATTCAGGTGTGGCGTAGCGCATCCAGGATTCGCTGACGCTGAAGCGGAAGGCGACTTGTAGGCCCTTGTCGATCCATCGCTGGGCCGGGGCATCCACCACGGACCAGTCGAATTTGCCTTCTTCCTTCTCAATATACGACCAGGGCAGACGCAGGTAGATGCACGACAGGCCGGGGAAGTCGTCGAGCGTATCGGACGGTTCGAGCTTGGAGCCGTAGTTGGTGAGGATGTTGGAGTAGAAGTTGAGCTTCCAGCCCATCTGGGG
>JBLNDH010000345.1:0-4139 GCA_050261455.1 Bacillota bacterium | reverse complement strand
CTTGGCCAGCCCCGGTATCCCCGGCTTCCAGGCCGCCGGCCCCTTCGCCGCCGTTGCGGAGCGACTCCGCGAGTACAACTTCGAGGTCCTCGAAAAAGACATCTCAGGCATGTGGGCCATGCAGTCGCAGATGCAGGGCATGCCGGCCGCCCCCGAACCCAGTGATGAAGAAATCAAGAACGCCGTCTGGATTGTCCTGGACATCCCGTCCCGGCGCTCGCCCATGGGCCCGCCGCCCTCCATTGCCGCCAAGCTCGCCGACCATCTCAAGGCCGGTGGCTCAGCCTTGGTGTTGGCCACTCCCCAGTCGGACAATCTCGCCGCGGCTCTCGACGAGTGGGGCGTGAAGATCCACACCGATATCATCGCCGTTCATGAACTGATCAAGACCCCGGGCGCTCAGACGGCTGACGTCATCGAAGATATCCAGCGCCAGCCATACATGTTCGTTCTCAACAATTACGGCGATCATCCGCTCGCCAAGCCCCTCAAGTCACTCGATGGCCTGATGTTCCCCATGCTGGCCGTCGAGACGAGCCCCAAGGCCGGCTACAAGGCCACTCCGCTCCTCCCCATTCCCCAGACCCTCAAAACCTGGGGCGAAAGCGACGTTGACGCGGTCCTGGCCAATCAGCCCGTCGAGTACAACCCGCCCAAGGGTGCCGATCGACTCGGCGACCTGACCCCGCCGTTGTTTGGCGGCGCCGTGGTTGAAAAAGAGGATGGCAATGGCCGCCTCGTCGTGATTGGCACTCTGAATTTCGCGGTCAACGTGATCGTGAACTATCCCGACCTTCGCTTCCAACGCCCCGTAGCACGCTTCCCTGGCAACAGTGAACTCTTCTGCAACAGCGCCCTGTGGCTGTCGAAGATGGAACCGATGCTCGCGATCAGTCCGGCCGCGATGGAAGTCAGCCGTATCCGTGACATCGCCCCCGGGGCGCTGCAGTTCTGGCGCGTTGGCGTCCTCCTGATCGCGCTGCCGGGCATGGTCATCCTGGCCGGCATCGTGATGTATTTCGCTCGACGCGACTAATTAAAACCGCTCGTTTAGCGGCGGCCCGCAGGGCCGGGCGCGTGTTGGATTGTCTAGAAAGAAACCCTTTGCATCACCGGGCGGGTCAACCCTCGCCCTACAACAAGCCATGAACTTCCGAACTACGCTTGTCATGCTGGCATTGGTCGTCGTGGTGGGCCTCACGCTCCTGATCGTCAACCGCAGCCAGAACCCGCCTTCGACAGAGATCTCTGCGGCTCAAGGCCGACTGATCGGCCTCGAATCGTCGGCGGTGACGAAGATCACCGTCACCAACGCCGACAACAAACGCCTGGTCCTCGAAAAGACCAGCGGCTGGCGCATGCTCGAGCCCGCTGCCGCTGCCACCGACGCCTTTGCCGTGGACAGCCTCCTGCGCAGCCTCGTCGAGCTCCAATCTCGTGGCCAGGTCAAGCTCGCCGGCGATAACGCGTCCGCGGCCGGTCTCGATCAGCCCCGCTACCAGGTCGAACTCCGCGATTCCGCCGGCAAGACCGTCAAGTACAAGATCGGGAATCGCATGACCATTGGCGACAACGTCTATCTCCAGCGAGAGGGAGACCAAGCCATTCAGGTTGTCTCCGGCGAGGTGTGCGATCAGCTCGATAAGCCCTTTACCTCCTATCGCCAGATGAAGCTGATCCCCACTCCGACCAGCGACATCAAGCAGATCGAAATCACCCGTCCCGATGGCAAGCTCGTTCTGCAGAAGACGGGGGCCGATTGGCAGGTTGTCGCGCCGGAGAAGATGCCCGCCGAGGCCTCCGAGGTCTCCAGCCTCACCTTCGCCCTCTCCTCCCTGAACGCCACCGAGTTCATCAGCGACGCCGATGCCGCGAAGATCCTGCCCCCGCTGCTCCCCACCAACAACCCTCAACTGACCCTCTGGTTCAGCACCCAGGCTCCCTCTACGCAGCCCACCACTCAACCCGCCGGTACCACCGTTCGCTTCGGCGGCTACGACTCGGTGCTGAAGAAGAACGTCTACGTTGCCCTTTCCGATTCTCCAACGCTGGCCACGGTGGCTGCCAATTCCATGGATGCCTTCAACAAAAAGCCCCTGGATCTGCGCAACCGGACCGTGGCGAGGATCGACCCCGCGCAGGTCAGCCGCGTTTCGATTACCACGGATAAGCCCGCTACCACTCAGCCGACTACTCAACCCGCCAGCCACAATCAACTGGTTATCGAACGCAAGAAGCAAACCCTGGTGCTTGGCCCCGACATGCCGACCACTCAACCCACCACCGCTCCGACCACTCAGCCGGCCACCCAGCCCACGCTGCCCCCGAGCAACTGGGTCTTGAAGTCGGCTAACGACACCGATGCCAGCCAGGCCGAAGTGGATACGCTCTTGCGGAAGTTCCAACCCCTCCGTGCCGACAAGTACGTCTCCGGCCCGCTCCCCACGACCCAACCCGTTGCCCAATACACCGTTGAGATCGCCGTCCAAAGCGCCGGCGGTGCCGAGTCCGCAGTCCATCAACTCCGCCTCTTCGATCCCGGCGATTCCAAGCCCCTCATCGGCCAATACAATGGCCTGCTCTTCGAATTGCCCTCTACCTTCATTCAGGATCTGACCCGGGATTTTGCCAACAAACCCGCCCCCAAGATCCCTGACGAGCAGTGAGGTTTTGCGGTTCATTTCGGATTTTTTGCAGGATCAAAGCCCCGGATGTGCGTCCGGGGCTTTTCTTCGGGGCGTCTGTATAATCCACGCCGTCAGTTAATGGAGACTCATGAAACAGACTTTTGCGCATCTTGGGACCAAGTCCATCCTTACCCCCGCCCAGATCGACAATCCCCGTTCGATTCTGGACACCTTTCCCAATCCCCGCCCGCAGCGTGATTATCAGATCAAGTTCGTCTTTCCCGAGTTCACCAGTGTCTGCCCGGTCACCGGTCAGCCTGATTTCGCCACCATCACCCTCTCCTACATCCCTGATCGTCTCTGCGTGGAGATGAAGAGTCTCAAGCTCTACTACCTGGCCTATCGCAATAAGGGCATCTTCTACGAAAGCGTCGTCAACACGATCCTCGATGACCTGATCGCCGTGCTCAAGCCTCGCCAGATGACCGTCATCGGCGACTTCGCCGTTCGCGGCGGCACCGCCGGCACGGTCACGGCGGAGTACGAAACCCCCAAACGATCACATGCCCGCCGTCGGTAAACAAGAAAGCCGGCGAAGGGCATTTCCTCCGCCGGCTGAGTGCGATCAACGTCAATCCTCAATAGGCTCAGGGGGTCGTTGATGTCGAGGGCCGGGTCGTCGTCTCGCCATGCTCCCTCCGCTGTCCGGCAGCCCCGCCGCCCGCTGCTGCACCCAGGCCCAAGAGCAGGGCGCCCAGCGTCCACCAGGCGGCTGTGCTGGTCGATCGCTTAACCTGTTGTGCATCGGCAGGACTGGGTGCCGGAGGTTGTGCTCCTTGGGGCTGTTCCGCTCCAGGCATCTGCGTGGCGGCGTGGATCACGCGTTCGCCCGTTGGCGTGCCTGCAACCGTCCCTAGCACGGAAGTCAATCCGCCGGCAAACAGCAGGAGCATCAATGGGATCGCCGAAGCCCATACCATGGTGCCATTCAACACACCACTGTCGCCCGTCGCGACCGCTGTGCGTGAGGCTACCCATCCGCCGATGAAGAACGAGATGATCATGCTGACGATCGCCCAGATGCCCGATCCGATCTGGAACGGCCGAGTCCGTTCGCCCACATCGTATACGGTCAACCCAATCGCCAGCCCCAGTACGCTCAATACGATCATGGTCGCCAAGGCGGCTGCCAGGCCAGCTACCACCGCGCTCCAGCGAACGCGGTCAATCAGTCTGTACCGCCCGATACCTGTCTCGGAGCCCAGCGGACCCGGAACGCGTCTTTCTGTCATGGCATTACCCTCTTTTTCGGGCTCCGGAGAGCCCCAGGAGCGATAGAACGCCTATCGCGACACCATCCGGGGCAGCCACCGACCACCAAGGCTCGGGGCCGGAGACCCACAATCGCAGAAGCGTGCTAACCGCGTTCCAAATCTGAGTTGCTGATTGCTTTCTTGCGGGATTCAACTGCTGAGGATCGCCCATTTACCAGCCGAGCCGGGCCGTCCTGGG
>JBLNDH010000344.1:0-3962 GCA_050261455.1 Bacillota bacterium | reverse complement strand
GGCACAGATCCTTGATCAGCTCCTCGCTGGGATTGCCCTTGAGGACCACCAGCACGCCAACCTTGCCCGTGTAATGCAGGTAGCTGCCGATCTTGCCTTCATTGATCGAAACCACCTGATAGCGGCCGATGCGAACGTTCTCGCCGGTCTGCTGAGCGGCCTCGGTGATCCGGGCCTTGATCTGCGGGTCCTCAGCCACGTTGACGTTGGGGTTCTTCAGCAGCAGCTGCGTTGCCCCATCGATGACCGCCTGAACCGGTGCACTCTTGGCCGTAAAGTCCGTGTTGCAGTTGATCTCGAGGATCACCGCATGCTTGCCGTCGGGGCTGATGGCCACGTTGACACGCCCTTCCTTGGCTTCGCGGCTGGCGAGCTTGTCCTGCTTGGCCTGCCCCTTCTTACGAAGCAGATCGACGGCCTTCTCCATATCGCCCTTGGTCTCCGCCAGGGCACTCTTGCAATCCATCATCGCGACACCGGTGCGGTCGCGAAGCTCTCGTACCATTGCTGCGGTGATCTCCGCCATTGTCCTATCTCCAATTCAATTCTGTCTTGGTTTGTTTCGTTCGACTTGTTCTTCGCAGATCAAAAACGACCGAGTGCTGAATGCCACTTCCCCGGATCGGTTAGACGCCAAGGACAGGACATCCAGCACTCGGCAGTGATGGTCTATCAGGCAGTGGTCGGCGTGCTGGCCGTCTCCGGGGCCGGAGTCGGCTCCGCGGCCGGGGCGGCCGGAGCAGCCGTTTCAGGCTTGCCTTCCTCGGCGCGGAACGCCGCCCGCGACGAACGCCGCCGCGGCTGGGCTTCCTCGACGGGCTTCTCCGCCCGCATGTTCTTGCCTTCAATCGCGGCATCGGCCAGCTCCTGGGCGATGATCTCGATGGCTCGCATCGCATCATCGTTGCCCGGAATCGGCAGGTCGATCAAATCCGGATCGCTGTCGGTATCGATCATGGCCACCGTCGTCACGCCCAGCTTGCGGGCTTCTTTGACCGCGATGTGCTCACGACGCGTGTCAACCACGACCATCACGCCGGGCATCCGATCCATCCGGCGAATACCTTCCAGGTTGGCCTTGATCTTGTTCATCTCACGCTGCAGGGTGGACTTCATCTTCTTCGAGTAGGTCTCGATCTGCCCGGTCTCCCACAGCTTCTCCAACTCCTCCAGACGGTTCAGACGCGAACGAATGGTGCGGAAGTTGGTGAGCGTACCGCCCAGCCAACGCTCGGTGACGTAGTGCATCCCGCAACGCTTGGCCTGCTCTTCCACCGCATGCCGGGCCTGACGCTTGGTGCCGACGAACAGCACGTCTTTGCCCTGCGCCACGGTCTGCTGCACGAGCTTCTTGGCGCGAAGCAGACCCTTGATGGTCTCCTTCACGTCAATGATGTGGATCATGTTGCGCTTGCCATGGATGTACGGCTCCATCTTGGGGTTCCATCGGCTGACCCGATGCCCAAAGTGAACGCCCGCATCCACCAACGCTTTGACCATTTCCGCCTGTGACTGTGCCATAAACACTCCCAATCAACGATCCGGTTTTGCCGGGATCGGCAGCCCACAACGGATACACCGGCCAAGACGGTTTCATCCGCCATAGGGGCTTATGCAAGGACGAAATTGTTAAACAAGACCCGCAAGCGATCTGCATCAGTCGGCCAAAAGCCGGTGTGCACGCTAGGAGCGGCCTCTTGGTAAGCCGAACCGGTGAGGTTAACTGCAAACCCACCGTCTTTCAAGCCATTTCCCACACGATCCCCGGTTTCATTCGTGACCCATGCCGTAGGAGTCGCAGCTTCTCTTTGCCACATCTACGACGAAGGGGCAAACCCATAGGCTATCTTCACCTGCATGGGCTTGCCCCTTCGCGAGTTCCGAGGGGAACTCTTAATTTTCATAAACGACTGCTATGCCGAGAGTTACTCGCCATCGCGATCGCGATGCTGCTGATCCCGCCCGGGACGACCGCGACCGCCGCCCCGGCTTCGATTGCCGCCTCGGCCGGCTTCCGCAGGACGACCTCCGGCCGGACGACTCGGCCGGCCGCCTTGCTGCGATCCAGCCCCGGCCGGCGCCGTGGGACGCTGCTCCCGGCCACGCGAGCCCTCAGCCGGCGCCGCAGCCCCTTCCTTACCACCGGCGGGGGCGGGCTCCGCTTCGCTGATCCCTTCTTCCTTCATCGCCGCCTTGCGGCTGAGCTTAACACGACCTTGTTCGTCGATGAGGATCACCTTGACGTGAACCTCGTCGCCCATCTTCACAATGTCCTCGACCTTGTCCACGTATCGATCGGACAGCTCGCTGACATGGCACAAGCCGTCGGTTTCCGGTGCGATCTCGATGAAAGCACCGAATTCGCGAATGCTCACGACCTTGCCATTGTAGATCTTGCCGACCTTCACCTCGGCGGTCATCGCCTCGACGAGGTCGCGGGCCTTCTCGGCCGCCGTGCTGTCCACCGAGCTGATGTACACGGTGCCGTCATCTTCGATATCGATCTGGGCACCGGTATCCTCCTGGATCTTCTTGATATTCTTGCCGCCCGGGCCGATCAGCTTGCCGATCTTCTCCGGATTGATCTTGACCGTCAGCAGACGCGGCGCCCACTGGCTGATCTCCTTGCGGGGAGTGGCGATGATCGCCGCCATCTTGTCGAGAATCACCAGGCGTGCCTCGCGGGCCCGCTTCAGCGTCTCGCGGATGATGTCGTAGCTGAGCCCTTCAATCTTGATGTCCAACTGAATGGCCGTGACGCCATCGCGGGTTCCGCACACCTTGAAGTCCATGTCGCCGAAGTGATCTTCTTCGCCGATAATGTCGGTCAGAAGCACACGCTTCTTGCCTTCCTGGACCAGGCCCACGGAAATGCCGGCCACAGGCTTGGTGATGGGCACGCCCGCGTCCATCAACGCCAGGCAACCGCCGCAGCTGCTAGCCATCGAGCTGCTGCCGTTGGACTCCAAAATGTCGCTGATGACCCGAACCGTATAGGGGAACTGCTCGACGCTCGGCAGCACTGCCAGCAAGCTCCGTTCGGCCAAGGCGCCATGGCCGATTTCACGCCGGCCCGGGCCCCGGATCGGGCGAACTTCACCCACGCTGTAGCTGGGGAAGTTGTAGTGGAGCATGAATTTCTGCGAGTATTCTTCAATCAGCCCGTCCACCAGCTGCTCATCCGAACTGGTGCCCAGCGTGACGGTGCACAACGCCTGGGTTTCGCCGCGGGTGAACAATGCCGAACCATGCACACGCGGCAGGACGCCCACTTCGCAGGAAATGGGGCGAATGTCGGTGTAGCCTCGGCCATCCGGGCGGACGCCGTCGAGAATCGCCTGACGCGTCACCTGCTCTTCAATTTCAACGAAAATCGACCGGATCTGCCGCTGTTTCTCGCGATTGGCGATAATCGCCGAATACGGGGCGCTGGGGTCGGTGATCGCGGGCGCCAACTGCTGAAGGATTTCTTCCATGATCAGCCGGATCGCTTCGGCGCGATCCTGCTTGCCCGGCTTGCCCTTGACGTCGCGAATGCGGTCGGTGGCCAGCTTGCGGACGGCTTCGGTGAGCGCTGGATCGGGCTCCACCACTTCGCCAACCTTCGGCCTGCCAACCTTCGATACCAATTCCTCGATCATTTCCACGATCTGAATGACAGCGTGGTGGCCGAATTCGATCGCATCGGCGACCGTGTCCTCCGGCACTTCACGCGAGCCAACTTCGATCATGTTGACGAAGTCCTTGGTGCCAGCGACGACCAGATCCAGATCGCTTTCATCCAACTGCTGGGTCGTCGGGAAGAGGACAAACTCCCCATTGATGCGCCCAACCCGCACGTTGGCGGTCGGATGCATGAAGGGAATATCGCTGATGGCGATGGCGGCGCTGGCGGCGATGCCTGCCAGCACATCCGGATCGTAAATCTGATCCGCGGCCAGCACGTTCAGATGGATCTGAAC
>JBLNDH010000343.1:0-10093 GCA_050261455.1 Bacillota bacterium | reverse complement strand
GGTCATGCTCACCCGCACGATGGCGGTATCCGGCACGACATAGGCGCCGAAGCTCTTCTCCAAGTCCTTCTTGGCTTCCACCGGATCGGGCTGCTCTTTGCCTTTCTCGTCCTTCCTCACAAACGCCTTAAACCACTCCGTCGTGCGGATCGTGTCGTTCGTCAAAGCCTTGGATAGGATTTCCGGGCTCCTGAGGATCTCCGCCTGCGTCCGCGCCAACGTCGTAATGCGCGTATCGCTCATGTCCCGGATCTTATCCGTCACCGGATCCGTCAGGATTTCCGTGCGAACTTCCAGCAGCCCCGTCGCCGTATACGAGGGATGCGTGGCCAGCCGCACCCGGTACCCGACGTATCCCACCGCACCGCCCAACAGCGACAGGATGATAATCAGCCACAGGTTCGCCCGAATCACCCGCCACACATCCGCCCCCGTCATCTGGAATGTGCTCGTGCCGTTGATCGCAGCCGCCGGCGGATAGGCCCCGCCAGGTACGCTCGACACGGCGTTCTGCGGCAATCGGACCGTGGTCGTTTGAGGTAAGGTCGTCATATCTATCTCTCCTGCCACTTGGATAAGCGGCATAGCTCGGCATCAAATATCGTGTCTCAAACCGAGCCCGCCGTGGACACCTCGGCAAGCTCCAGTTCCGAAACGCATTCCCAATCTACATCCCATCACCGGGCCTGTCACCAATCCGCCCGCACTACGCTCACCGCGACGGTTGCGTCGTCGGAGCCACTCGCTTCATCGCCGCATCGATCCGGGCCTCCAGTGCCGGTTCCACCGCCTGCTTATTCGCTTTCATTTTCTTCAGCAAATCGCTGGCGTTGACCAGGCTGCTCCACGCGGCCTTCGCGTCGCCCTTCTTTGCATACGCCTCACCCAGATGATACCAGGCATCCGGGTTTCCTTTGCTCGCAGCCGATCGCAGCAGCTCGATGCCCGCATCGACTTGCCCGCTGAGCACCAGCACCCACCCATGCGTGTCCACCACCCCGGGGTTGAACGCATTGGCCTTTCGCATGATTTCATACGCCTGGGTGCTGTAAGCCCGCGCTTTCTCCGGATCCGCAGCCCCCGGGCGTTCCGCGAGGAACAACGCCAGATTATTCAGCGTGTCCAGCTGCGCCTCGGCATCCAGCCGACGGTCTTCCATCTCCTTCAGGCACCGATAGTAAGCCTGCTCCGCTTTCGCCGCCGCCCCAGGCACCGACGCCGACGCCGCGTGGTACGCCGGCCCCGCCGTACGCAACGCCATCAGCTTCTGGCGGTCCGACAGATTCGCATAGTCCTGGCCCAGCAGCTCATCCAGCGCCTTGATCGCCTTGTTCCAGTCGCCCTGCGCCGAATACGCCCTCGCCAACGCAATCTTCCAACGAAGCTTCGCTCGCGCCGACAACGCTTGGACCGTTTTCTCGTAACCCACCGCCTCCACCATCGCGCTAACCATCGCTTCCGCCGCCGCATCGTCCTCGACTCGATCCACGGCGCTCAGCCCACTCTCAAACTCCTGCATCGCCAGGTCCAGCTTGCCCTGCCCCTTGCGGGCCATGCCCCGCTGCATGTGCATCCACCATGGCAGGTTCAGCGTCGCTTGCTCGCCCGCTTCCTGCCGCCGCTTGATCTCCGCCTGCAACATCTGGATCTTCTTGTCGGAGAACTCGATAACCTCGTCATACCCTTGCGCCTTGAGCAGCAGATCCCACAGTTGCTGCAGAATCGCCGGATCCCCTGGCGCCAACGTCGTCGCCGGCAGAAGCGTGTTGTACGCCTGTTGCAGATTACCCCGCATCACCCACATGCTGCTTTCGATTCGCGACCAGATCGGATCGTCTCCCAGTTCCGGATTCGATTTGGCCTCGTCCAGCACACGCTGGGCCGGAATCCAACGCTGGTTCTGCAGGTAATACTGAACCAGGCGAATCCGCAGTTGCCTATGCAACGGGTTCGCCCGCAACGCCGCCTCCAGTTCCCTGGTCGCCTCCTCCAGCTGATTGCTGCGTGCATACGCATCCGCCAATGTCATGCGCAGTTTGGCATTTGTCGGAACCAGATCGCACGCAGCCTGCAATTCCACGATCGCATCGTTCAAGTCCCCGCGGTGGATCTTCATCACTCCTAGCCAATACCGCACGTCAAGGTAATTCGGATCGAGCTTGCGAGCCTGCATCAGGCTCTCCTCTGCCGCCTTGTAATCCCCTTGCTCGATCTTGAGACTGCCCAGCAGACTGAGCAGAGCCACATCCGACGGGCTCTCCTTCAGCATCTCGCCAAGCAGTTTCTCCGCCTCTGCAAATCTTCTCACAGAAAGATAAAGCTCCACCAGCCGCTTGCGAGCCCCGGCATCCTTCGTCTCTTGCGCAATACGCGTCAGCCCCACGACCGCCTTCTCGAGTTGCCCCGTGCGAATGTAGAACTCGACGATCGCCCCTTGTATCTGCGGCGAATCCTTCGCCTTGCTCAGCGCTTCCATCCAAGCCTGCTCGGCCGGCGCGATCGCGTCTTGCCCAAGCCGCTCGAGATACTCAGCCAGTAGCATGCATGGCTCAGGTTTGTTCTTCCAGGCCTCGCGTGCCTTCAACTGGTTCAGCAGTGCCAGCCCTCGCTCGGGCTTCTCGTTCAGCAGCGATAGATTGGCCAGCAGTTGGTACACTCCAAGCTCATCGGGGAACTTCGCCACCGCCTCTTCCATCAGCTTGGTCGCCTTCTGGACGTACTGCTGCGACTTCTCGGCATCGCTCTTTCGGGTGATTCCCGCAACGCGCCGGTAGTCCTCCGCCAACACCATCCAACGGCCGACGTTCCCCCGATCCTTCTCCAGTTCCTTTTCCCGTTGCGCCGTCGCCGACTTCACTACCTCCAGATTGTCGGAGGCTTCATCAACCCGCCTGGCCTTCTCGGCAAAGAGCTCGCTTTGCCGCGTAAACTGCATGCCCCGCTGAATGTACTCCTTCGCTCGCTCAACCTGTCCCAAGCCAAGATGACAATCGACCAGCCCCAGCAAGGCCTGCGAGTTATCCGACTGCCGATCGATCGCCTTGCCGTAACTCGCGATCGCCGATTCCAAATCCCGGGCTTCCCTTTGCGCATCGCCCAACAAAACCCATGTGGAGGCAAAATACGGCGCCTGTCGTGAAGCCTCCATCGCGTCGCGAAGCGCCCCCTCAACATCGTTCCGTGCAAGTTTCACTCTGGCCTTGTACGTGAATCCCTGCGCCTGGTCCCAATTGATCTCCGCGAGTTTCTGCGTGTACTTTTCCGCCAGATCCCATTGCTTGGAATTGACCGCGTGGTTCCAGATCGTTTCCAGAAGCCGCCCATGCTGCGGCGTCTTCTTCTCCGCCTCCTGCAACAGCGCCAAGCCTTTTTCAGCGTTCTTCGCATCCTCCGTCATGAGAAGCGAGTACTGGCCAATCGCCTTCTCCCCCTCGTCCTTCGCCTGGCCAATCAACTCTTCGTTGAGCTTCCGCTGCTCCTCGGCAGTAAGATTGCCCCGAAGCTGCGCCGCCATCAGTTTCCATTCCGCGCTCTGCGGCACTTTCCCAACCACACGATCCGCCAACTGCTGCGCCGCCGGCTTCTTCTCCTGCATCACATACGTACCAATCAGCAGCCTGCTGGCCAGGAAGCTCTTCTCATCCGCATTCTTCAGTTCCTCTTCGCTCAGCGGAACCAGAAGCTTCTCCGCCGACGCCGCATCTTTGCTCACGAGCATCAGCCTCGCCTTGGTCAACCGCTGCTCTCGCTTGTCTTCCGGCAATGCACGCACCCGTTCCAAGATCGCCTTCCGCTTCGCCGAAAGCTCCGCCTTGGCCTTCTCAACCGCACGCGGATTGACGCCCGTCGGCATCGGCCCGGCCAACTGCTGTTCCTCCGCCCCGGTCAACACAAGGCAATACTCCATCACCTCCGGATCGTTCGGCAATTGCTGTTCCAACACCGCCACATACGGCGCGGCCTGCTTATACTCCTTGTCCCGCAGCAGCAACGGGATCAGCCTCTTCGCCACGGACACACTTCCTGAACTGCGAACCATCCTGCTCAGAATCGCTTTCGCTGGCTCGTCCTGCTGCACAGCCTGGTACGCATGCGACAGCATCAGCGACAATTCCGGATCCATCTGACGCAGGGATTCGAGCTTGTCATACGCCTTCTGCAACGGCGCAATCGCTTCCCGTATCGCCCTCAGATCCCCATCCAGGGTCAACAGCATCTTCCCTTTGAGCTTCAGCAGGTGCCAGTCTTCCGCCAACAGCCTGTTTGCAGCCCATTCGTACCCCTCTTCAATCTGCACACGCTTCGCCTTCAACGTATCCGCGCTGACCGCAGGATCCGACTTGGCCTTGTCGTACATCTGCAGACGCAGGTCGGCCAGATCCATCACTCGTTGGATCTCCAGCCTCGGCTTGATAGCTGCGCGGTATCCCAGCAAATCGGGGTTTGATTCGGCAGGCTCGCGCAGCAATTCCTCGGCCTTCTCCAGATCGCCCTCCCCGCTCCTCACCCTTGCCGCCAGCAACCGCACCGCCTGGTCGAACCGCCGCTTCGCTTGCAGGTCCTCCAGCACCGCCTTCGCCTCCGCCTTTTCCTTCGAATCCGCCGGATCCCGCATCACAGACGCCACCCACGCCCTGAGAATGTCCGCGTCCGCTCGGAGATAGTTCCCCTTTGTTCCCAAATTGCCTCGAATCCGCTCGGCCGACTGCCGCAAAGCCGCTCTCGCACGCTGCTGCAACTCGCGTGCTGCCTTGATCTGCTCCGGCTGCGTGCTCGGCACCCCCTGCGTAGTTGGTCCCCCTTGTTCCGTCGATGCCAGCAAATCCACGTACGAATCGGCAATCCCATCCAATACCCGGTACTGCTCATACCCAAACTGCGGATTCTCCTCCGCCCCCTTTGACGCCTTATCAAACGCATCCATGGCCCGCATCACCAGCGCCCGGGCCCGAACGCGATCGCCTGCCGCCGCCCGATCCCGCGCCAGCCGCAGGCTCGCCTTGGCAATGAACTGCGGAATATCCGCCAGACGCGGATCCTTCTGCTGCAACTTCATCAGCGAGTCCACACGCTCTTCGACGGCCGACTCCGCCGTCGCCTTCCCCATCAACCACCCCCCGATGACCGCAATGTCACAGTAAGCCTGCGCCCGAACGTTCGCCGAATCGATCCCGGCCAGTTTCTGGGCCTTTTCGCCCAACCGGTCGAAACCCGCTGCGCTCGGCGACACTTCCATGCCCTCGATCGCCGCATTCAACAATCGCTCGTGCGCCAGACGATAGCTCGAATCAATCTCCAACGCCCCTTCCCACGCCGCGACATCCAGCCCGATCATCTTCGGGTCATACCGCGTCATCAGCCGACGCAGGTCCCCGATCACCACTGCAATCTTCGGATCGGTACGCGCATACCGCGCCGCCCTCCCGTACGCGATCGCCGCTTTTTCCAACAGCTTCTCAGGGGCCAGTTTCTCGTCCGCCGGATTACCGCTTGGCCTGTTGACCGACAGGTCCAACTCCCACGTGCCGCGAAGGTACTCGGGCACATAGTTCTGCTGGTAAAGGCTGACGTACCAGTTCCCGTCCTTCTTCGGGCCCTCGGGATCCCGCCACCACTGACGCGCGATAACCGCCGCCGCCCCCGCCAGCCCCACCACGACCACCACGGTAATCGTCAGAGTTCTCAGAAACCGCTTATTGATCCGTTTTGCCATTCCATCGGCCCTCGTATGCCCAATTCAGTCGCTATTTCCGATCCTTGTACTGCTTCCAGTCCGGCAACGCCTTCTCGACGTGCGGCAACGCCGCCGTCAAAAACCTTCGCATCGCTTCCGCCGATGCCTCCGAATCGTTGCCCAACGCTGCAAGCTCCACTTTCGCGTAATACCCATATCGCGCAAACAGATTCTGCAGTGCCGCTCGCACTGCCCATGAGTGGCTCTCATAGCTGCCATTGACCTGGAAAAAGTACGCTACATCACGCCGCACCGGCACATTCGCGATCTTGCGCTCAAAGCTCAGGAAACGCACATCCATCGCCCGATCGCCGATCGACCACCGCTTGGTCTCCGGCTCACCCACCTGCTCAAACCCCCCGCCGAGATAACACCGTTCCGGGATATGGTCCACGGCATCGACCTTCCCCGTGTAGTACGTCAGCGCCAGCGACAACACCGCTGTCGGCTGCTCACGCTGATATTCGGCCAGCTTCTTCTCCTGCTCCTCAAAGCTCAGCGTGGCAAACTGCTTCGCCAACTCCTTGGCACTGCGATTCAACGCCGCTGCATTCACATAGCTGCAGAACAACCAGTCCTGCGCCGCCAGTTCCGTCAGAATCTCCGGGCTCTGCGTCCGGTCGGCCACTCGAACCCAATCGCCCGCGATCGCCGGCATTGCGTCCGTGAACTTCATCCGCATCGGCACCGGTTCCTTGCGGATGTGCAGCTTCAGGTACTTCACCGACAGCCGCATCCCCGTCGCCGCCACCAGCAGGAGCACCACCGCCACCACGAACCCAGCGTTGTACGATCGCCCCCGGCCACCCTGCCCCAGTGACGATACAACACCCACCCCCGCCGATGTGGAATCCATGACGTTCATTGTCCCTCCTGCGTCCGGGTTCCAAGCGGCAACACGCTTTCGCTGCCAGCACCCCTGCCGCTCGCCCGTCTCTCCGAAGCCCGCGGCACCTCAATTACCAGGCTCTTCTGCCCCGGCCCCGCCGTTCCCGCTCTCGCGCCCCCGCCCCCCTCTTCCTCTTCCATAAATACGTTGTCCACAATCCAGGCCACCAGCATGATCAGAAACACCGCCGGAAGCAGCATCACCAGCCCGACAAACTGATGCGCAAAGCTCTCCGACAGCTTCTGGCTGACATAGTGATCCAGCAGTCCCTGCCCCGCCACCCGCATCATGTTGCAGAACACCGCAATCGGCACCGCCGAAAACGTGATCAGCACCCGCTGCCACATCGCCCGCTTGGCCAAAAACGCCAGCGTCGCCGCCACCGTGATAAACGTCATCAGCGACTTCAGCCCAGCGCACGCCTCCGCCACGTTCAACTCCCGCTGGTTGGGCGCCTCGCCGATGACCAGCTTCGTTCCCTCCCGCAACGCCTCCACTCCCGTCGCCTGCAGCGTGACCACCGCCGCCGATGCCGCCAGCTTCTGCAGCGGCATCGCCAGCAGGCTGTACACCGTCGCCGGCCATGGAATCGCGCACACCAGAAACACAATCGGGAACCACGCGATCTTCATCACCGCCCAGCCGCACACCAGCAGCACCAGCCCGAACACTGCCACCACCGGCCCGCAATCCATGATGAACGCGTTCTGCCCCGGCCAGATCCCATACGCGTACGTCATCAACCCCAACACCAGGATGGGCAAACCCGTCCACGCCGGCCGCACCGGCGCTTTCAGCAGCTCGTCCCGATTCCGATAAAGATAGTAAACCCCGATCAGTGGCACGAAAAACGCGTGCTGCCAGTTCGCATCCCCATTGTAAGGATTGGTCTTCAGCACCAGTCGATACAGCGATTCCCAGAACGCCGCCACAAACAGCACAACCAGAATCGCAATCCGCCCCCAGGCCACCCCACCCACCCCGGAACAGACGGCCCCCGTCCCACCACCCGCGGGCTCGGACAAGCTGACATTCGGCAATCTGGATGCGTCGCTCATAGGTCTAAACACGCCCTACCTTGTGCCCCACGACATTTACCTCATAGACCATCGCCCTCACCCGCCGCCTCGTCCTCCTCAACACGTGCGGTTCCGCGAAACGCCCCCACCCCTTCGCCACCAGTTGTCACAATCCGCCCTACAACAACTAACAACTAACAACTAACAACTAACAACTGTCAACTAATCACTATCAACTACTTCCCTTAACAGCAGAAAGTTCATCCCACCCCTCTCCCTTCCGGGAGAAGTTGGGACGAACTTCCCGCTCCATCGCTTCCGCCGACCCCAATGCCTTCAGCATCCCAAGGTCGCGGACCAGTTTTCACACCGGGACCACTTCCCTGCGCACCCGGCAAAGATCAGTTGGACTCGTAACGCGTCGTCTGAGCCGGGGCGTAGTTCCGGTCGTACAGGAACCCGAAGCCATACGTAATTCGGAATGCCCCACGCAACGCCGCCAGGAACGACGGATAAATATCCGTCCCCACCGTGACGATGTCATTGGGCTTCAGGAAGATATCCGGCTGAGTCCCCGCAAAGATTTCGCCCAAGTCCACCCGCACGAACAGCTGCTTGTCCTCCCCTACGCGACGCACCACGTCCGTCCGCGACGGAACTGCCAACTGGTCCAACCCGCGCGCCGATATGATCGCCTGCATCAGCGTCATTTTCTGCCCCGCCAGGTTGAACGCCCCCGGCGCCGCCACGTGCCCGCCCATGTAATACACTCCGGTCTGCGGCACCGGCACATAAACCAGATCGTTCGGGCGAATCACGATGTTGTATCGCAGATCCCCGTTCTGCAACGCCTGCAGCGGCACCCGGATGATCCGCTGATCCTCGTCCGCTTTCAAGGTGCTGCCAAACTCATACGCCGGCTGCGTCGCCGACGTCGCCACCGTGTCCACCGCCTGCGTCGCCGGAACCTCCGCCCCTGCAGCCGCCTCCTGCGCCTTCGGCTTGTCCGCGCCGATCAGCACCGCCTTGCCTTCCACCGTCCCGAATCGTTCCTCATTCCCCGCCGCTTGCTCCGCGGCCGGCTGTGCTTTGGCCGCCGGCTCATCCGCCAGCGCCAGCACTGGCCGCACCGTCGCCGGCCCCTGCGCCCGCGGCGCCAGGTCCGTCGGTTCCGTCGTCGGTTGCTGCTGCGGCATCACCAGCTTCGGATCCAACACCGGCTGCGTCGTCGGCTTCTCCGAACTGCGCTTTCGGATCACGTACAGATACTCGGTCGGAAACGTCGCTCCCCCCGCCGTCGTCAGTGCCTGCAACAGCCGGAAGTCTGCCTCCACCATCGAATACTGCTGCGGACGCATCACCGAACCCGTAATCCAGAACGTCCGTTGCCGCGCCTCGTTCACCGTCACCGCCACCTGGGCGTTCGGCAGCAAATTCGCTTCCTTGTACTTCTGCACAATCGACTTCTGCAATTGTGCCTCCGTCATCCCCGCCACCGCCAATGGCTCCGCCAGCAGCGGCAGGCTCAGCATCCCCGTCTCGCTCACCCGCACCGAACGCACCGTCTCCACCCCCTGGTTCACCAGGTCGTACACCGACACTGTCAACAGGTCGTTCCGACCGATCACATAATCCGTCGGAATCACCTTCATATCTTCCGGCTTTACGTCCTCGGCGTTCGAAAATTCCGGATTCGCTTCATCCAAGGGATCGATACTGCTCAGAACCGGAACCACCAGCCGCCCCGACTTCGGGCCGCGTGTCACCTCGCTCTGGTCCAGGAAACTGTTGCACCCTCCCAGCAGCGACACCAACATCCCTGCCGCTAACGCGACGCCTCGGCTTGTCCTTCCCCATGTCCCTACCATTTGCCTGCAGCGCACGACGGGCTCCTTTCAGTTCCAAGGCAAGATGCGTCCTTGATTCGGAAACTCCGGCAGTGTTCCGCCTTCAACTCCTGCCTCGCGAGTACCAGACCTTCCAACGGTCCTCCGCGCTCGCCACGCTCCTTGTTACTAGGGGGATCTGCTCTGGTCTCGGGGATCGGCTCAACATCCAGCTCCTGCCCGCCCAGCGGGATCCCACTCCACCAGTGTCTCTCCGGCAGCCGGCGAATGCCAGCCGTGCCGTACTGTACTCCACCACTGGCGATTTTCAAGCACGACCTCCAACCATCTTCGCCCCGCATCCTTCGCACATACCTTACCATCGCCGTTTAGCGGCGGCCCGCAGGGCCGAGCTCCCACCACTGTGATCTCGCTCATAACCAAACATCCAGCGCAGGCCCCATGTCCTCCGCTACTCGTGCATCTGATCGGTCCGATTAACTTTTCGCTTCAACCATTTTCACCCGGTTTGCACAGCCACTTCGATCTCACCGCTCCAATCCCGTCCTGTCCGATAACAACCATTCCTTCAGAACCTTCACAACACCCCACTCGCCACTCCCCC
>JBLNDH010000342.1:0-10678 GCA_050261455.1 Bacillota bacterium | reverse complement strand
GTGGTCGAGTAATCGAAGAAGAGCTCCTCGCCGGGTTGAATGTCCCGGATGGCGTGGAGCTTAACCGTGGTGCCATCGATCTTTAGGCCACAGTTGGGCTCGCAGGAGTGGTTGACGTAGTCGTCGAAGGAGCCGGAGGCACCGACATACAGATCGGGGCCGATCTGCAGGGCATAGGTCTGGGGGGTGGTGTCTTTGTAATGTAAGAACGGGCCTGTAAAGGACATAATGAATGTCCCGGCTGCGATGGGCTCTTCGGTGAAGACTCCCCGGCCGTGCGTGCCTTGCTTGATGACCAGCTTCATGGGGGAGAATAGTATCCGTAGGTGCTGGCCGGGCAAGTGTTCGGGTTGGGTTCGTTTGGCGCTGGTTCCGTTCCCGAGCCTGCGTTAATATCCCCGAGAATCGACCTCCAGGAGTCCACTTACGATCCACCGAGAACCGATCCGCGACCATGCCACGATCCACTGATAACCTCTGCCAACCTACCCAGAACCTCCGCATGACCCTCTGGGGCGTCCAGGGCAGCTGCCCGATCTTTCCCACCCGCGACGACATCCAGGAGTACTCCCGCCGCTTGGCTACCCTAATTGCGAGCAATCCGGAGCGGATTGGCCTGCCGGAGTTGCCTCTCTATGGCGGGGAGACGACCTGCGTTGAGGTCGAGACCTCCGATGGCGACATTCTCCTCTTTGACGCCGGCAGTGGTCTGCGGCGGTGCTCGGCGGATATCGCCGCACGCTGGCAGAATCGAGCCGATCGTGTGCTCCACCTCTTCGGCTCGCACGAGCATCTGGATCATCGCAGCGGGCTCAGCTTTGCCCGCTTCTGCTACGTCGGGGGCAATCCCTATACGATCCACGTCTATGGCTCCCAGCCGTTTCTGCGGGCGCTGGACAAGCACTATGGCCTGTTCTCGAAAAAGGCCAGCGATGTGACCTATCTGGATGACCCGATCGATTACACCATGATGGCGGCCCGGTTTCAGGGGGTGGAAATCCCGGCCGATCCGCAACCGATCCGCATCGGCAATACCCTGGTTCAGCCGTTCGATGTGTACCATTCGAAAACGCGCTGCCTGGCCTATCGCATCGAGCACAAAGGCAAGGCCTTTGTGTTTTGCACGGATCATGAGCTTCGCCACGGGCCGGATGAACAGGATCCCCGCCAGCAGCGCAGCCGGGCAGCCGAAGAGCGCCTGCGGGCGATGAGCCGCGATGCCGATGTGGCGTACTTCGATGGCCAGTACTACCGGGAAGAGTATCTGGGGAAAAAAGGGATCGGCTCCGCTCCGCCCATGCCCCGCCTCGATTGGGGCCATGGCTGCATCGAAGACATCCTCGAGCGGACGATCGCCTGCAACATCCGCCACACGTTGATCGGACATCATGATCCGGAACGCCCGTGGGCCGAGCGGGCCGAGATCGATCAACAATTGAGGCAGAGTTGCGAGGGAAAAGATTACCGAATCCAGTTGGCGGATGAGGGGCTGGTGGTGGAAACGTAGGGTCCGCTTTAGCGGACGGGGTGTTCTGGGCGCGGAGATCCGGGGCTTCGCTGCGCTCAACACCCGGCGTGGGAAAGAAGGGGAGGTCCACGCGTATTGATACACTCTGTTTGTCGGCCGGCGAGAAAAGGGACACCAGTGGGCCGATGGCTGCAAGACTGCACAGGATCATTTTTGCAGATTTCGCTTGGCATTTCTATTCTTTGCGTTATTATTTTGGGCCTAGGGTGTACACGGTCTGGGGTCGTGTAACAGGGCTACCTGACAAAAGGGGCAGTGCCAGACCAAAGTCCGACCTCATTTGCTCAAGCGGCTGTTTTACAGGGTTTTTGTGGCTTCAGGTTGGGAAGCACGCAAGGCGAATCGGAGGATGAGCAACATGGGTGCATTACGACATCTCATCTTGGCCGTGGCTGGTCTCGCTGCAACGGCCCCTGCTGCGATGGCGGCGGAGTTGAAGTACCAGCTGACGGATTTGGAATCAGGTGTGCGCGCTTTTGCCATCAACAATGCCGGGCAAATGGCCGGCGGGCATGTGCAGATCTTTGTCGTTGGCGATCTGAATCGAAATACGCTGTCCGCCTCTGCAAAGGACCCCTACCCCTACATCCTCGACGGTGGATTCGATTCCACCGGATACGCCATCAATTCCTTGGGTGATGTTGCGGGAGGCTGCATCGACGGTTTGCCGGAGGGTGCTTTCATCTATAGCAACGGCCAGCGGGTCCGACTGGGCACACTCTCTGGCGATTACTTCAGCCGAGCGTACGGAATCAATGATCGAAAAGACGTTGTCGGTTCATCCTCCCCAAGGGATGGCACGTGGGAAAGGGCTTTCTTGTATAGCAACGGCAACCTGCAGCCGCTGGGCACGCTGGGCGGGCCGCGAAGCAGTGCTCGCGCGATTAACAATCGCGGGCAGATCGTCGGAGCAGCGGATAGCATATTGGCGGACCATTTCACTTATGTGCAGCGGGCCTTTCTGTACGAAAACGGGGCCATGCGGGACTTGGGCACGCTAGGCGGCGATAGGAGCATCGCCAGAGCGATCAATCAGTCAGGGCAGGTGGTCGGCGATGCCGAGAACGCGCAGCTCCAGTCGCATGCGTTCCTCTATACAGATGCCACGATGCGAGACCTGGGCACCCTGGGGCAGGATCTTTACAGCAGTGCCAATGGGATCAATCTCGCAGGGCAGGTGGTGGGGCGATCCTACAACTTGAGCGACAGCGACTATCCCCGCTACTACGCGGATTGGCGGGCGTTTCTGTATGCCGACGGAACGATGCTGGATTTGAACACATTGGTCGTCGGAGCGCCGGGCTGGCACCTCTGCGAAGCGTTCGCCATCAACGACCTAGGCCAGATCGTCGGCTGGGGCACTGCACCGGATGGCAGCGACCATGGGTTCCTCCTGACTCCGGTCCCCGAGCCGGCACTGCTGCCTTTTGTTGGAGCAGCGATCCTCGCCCTTGGTTCGCGAAGACTGCGGGACAGGCGACTGAGCAGCAGTGGGTCGCAACCGCATTGAAGGGCGCGGAGATCCGGGGCTTCGCTGCGCTCAGCACCCGGCGTGGAAGAGAGGAGGGGGCAATGCATTGGGAGCAAAAAAGAACGCCGGCCTCGTGGGAGGCCGGCGTTCGTCGTTTGGGCATGAGTGGATCAGTGTACGCGGCGTCGTCCCAGTTCGCGGCTGACGGCGTGCTTGATCTTGTCGGCCGCCAGGCTGACGGCGGCATACAGATCGGGCTGGATGTCTTCCGCCATGACTGTTCCCGAGCGATCGAAGTGCACCATTACCTGACACCTTTTGTCCGAGCCACCATGGTTCGCGTTGATGTCTTGTACCTTGACATCCACGGAGCGAATGCGTCGCTCGTACTGTCCCAGAGCGGCCTGCATTCGGGCCTCAATGTGGTTCGACAGGGACTCGGTCTTTCCGATCTTCGGAGCATGGATTGCCAGCTGCATTTAAACCTCCATACAGAGTTTACCCTCGCTGCAACCACGTATATTTTACGTTGCGACTTGGGCGGACTCGACTGAAA
Organism: Bacillota bacterium; assembly: GCA_050261455.1. Lineage (GTDB taxonomy): Bacteria > Planctomycetota > Phycisphaerae > Tepidisphaerales > Tepidisphaeraceae > JAPLNB01. The sequence goes on along the minus strand of JBLNDH010000342.1, from coordinate 7,123 downwards.
AATCGGCCGAAGTTTCTAATCGGGGCAGCCCCCGATGCTGGTACATGTCTTGGAAAAGAGAAAGTGAATTTGTCCGGCGGCCGGACCTGTTGAGCAGCCTAGAAACCACTGAAAGGCTTGATTGGAATTGCTCACATTATCTGTATCGGCAAATTCAGGCCGGGCTTGATGGGGATTATCGAATCAATTGCAGATTCCGTGGATTATTTTCACGGGCAGGGACGGCGAGGCGACGATTGGGGGTTTCCCAATCGAGAGGAGATCCGGGGGCGTCGCGAAGCGACGAACCCGGCGTGAAGATAGCCCCCTGTATATCGCGGGCGCCTTGCCGCTTGATTGCTGACGGTTTTACAGGCTGCTCGAATGGGGCGTGGGCTGTAAATATCGAAATATGCTACGTTTATGTTTGATTGGATGATGCAAAGTGGTGGGCCGAGCCCACTCGATGTCGGCTGTTGGTGTTATGGGGCGTGGGGCGAGAGTCCATCCTCTGCTGGCTACGTTTGCTCCTTCATGGCGAACCGCCGGCGGGATTCCAGGAGGTTCAGGACTGCCGTTGGGGTGGCGAAGGGCATCTGGGAAAGGTCGCTGTATTTGCGCAAGAGATGATAGGCGATCAAGAGCTGGGTGATGGCCAGCGGCGGACTGTGGCGCACCTTACCCCGATCCTGGTAGGCGCCGAATTGGTCGTCGCTCACCGGGCGCAGGTCGGGCAGGTGTTGCCAGATGGCATTCTCCAACTCGTCGGCATGCTGCGCTGCCACGTCGCCATCGATCTCTAGGAAATCCACGGGGCGTCCCTCGTCCCGGCCGAGGATGAACCGCACGCCCGTCGTGGGATTGCGGTTGTCGTCCACCAGGTAATTCAAGTCCGGGTGAGGGATGGTGGGGCGGAGCACCAGACGCACATTGAGGTTGGAGCCCGCCGCTTCCGGCGAGACCCCGGCAGGGGGGTAGAACCGCACGACGATGTCGGCATACTCCCGTTGCGGACGGATGAAGCTGCCGGAATCGGATTCACGCCGCTCCAGTTCGGCCAGCACCTGCTCGGTGGTGTAGCCGCGCTTGGTCGTATCGCGCTTGATCTTCCAGATCTTCCGCATGTCCTCCGGCGGGTTGAGGTACACCTTGACGTCATAGAACTGCCGAAGGATGGAGGTGGAAAAGCCCAGCAGGCCTTCGACGATGACGAACTGGCGCGGCTTGACGTACTCGGGCCGGACCAGCGAACCGGTCGAGTGGTCGTAGACCGGCTTGAGAATGGGCTGGCCATAGTGCAGCCGTTCCATGTGCTGCTCCAGCACGTCAATGTAATTGGCGTCCGGACGCAGGGGGGTGATGCCCAGGGCCGATCGCTCTTTGCGGTCGTACTTGTGATAGTCATCGGTGCAAACGTGGGTCACACAGTTGGCGCCGAGGATGCTCGCGAGCCCCTGGGTGATCGTCGTTTTGCCGGCAGCACTGTCTCCAACAATGCCCAGCAGAATGGGGCGTCGGCTGGTCATGAAAGGACCTCCTCTTTCTTACACACGAGGCTCGGGGAACAGGTTTACTAACCAAAAGTAATCCGGGTCGTCGCGTAGCTCCGAACCCGGCGTGGAGATGCGGAAACAGCTTTTATCCGGTCGATTGCGGCTCAATCGCGACTCGCCGGGAGGGCACGCCTCCCGGCGGTTGCCGCGTTGAGCGAGATGCGTATCAGTCAGACACATTGAATTTGATGTTGCCCCACAGGTCCATCGCTTCGCGCAGCTCCGGACAGGTGCGGGCAGCGTCCTCAAGCGTTTTGCCGGATGCGATCGCTTCGGTGGCCACGCGGTTGGCGCGAGCTCCCGCGCGGCTGCCACGGGGGTGGCCATGGGTGCCGCCGCCAAAGAGCCAGAAGGCATCGTTGCCGTAAATGGCGTACAGGTCGGGGATGTTCATCACATGAATCCCCCCGGACGCGACGCGCCAGACGGATTTGAGTCCGGCGAAGTCCTGATCGAAATAGATGCCCTGGCTGGGATTGGCGGCTACCACGCGATTGCGGAGGATGTCGGTGATGCCCAGCGTTTCCTGCCGGGAACCTTCGAGTTTGCCGACGACGGTGCCGGTGTGCAGGTGATCGCCGCCGACCAGGCGCAGCCACTTGGCGACGACGCGCATGTTGATGCCGTGATTGTTCTGGCGGGTGAAGACGGCGTGCATGGCGCGGTGGCAATGGACGATGATGCCCAGCTCGCCGGCACGCTTGAAGATGTCCGCCGAGGCGGCGAAGCCAGCGGTGAGAAAATCGTACATGATGTAGCGTGTGCCCTGGGAGGCGATGTACTCCAGCCGGCGCAACGCCTCTTCGGTGGAATTGGCGGTGACGTTGAAGAAATGTCCCTTGGCTTCACCGGTTTCGGCTTCCGCCTGTTGGACTGCGTCGATGCCGTAATGGAACCGATCGCGCCAGCGGTTGAACGGCTGGCTATTCATGTTTTCGTCGTCCTTGGTGGTGTCCAAGCCGCCGACGAGACATTCGTAGATGATGGTGGCGTAGTCCTTGGCGCTCAGGCCTAGCTTGGGTTTTACCGTGCCACCGAGCAGGGGGCGATTCCACTTATTCAGCCTGGCTCGCTCGTCGTAGATGCCGATGTTCGGGCCGGGGAAGGTCTTGACCAGCGCGACGGGGATTCGCATGTCCTCCAGCCTGAGTGCGGCGACGGCCTTGAAGCCGAAGACATTGCCGACGATGGAGGACATGATGTTGACGACACTGTTCTCTTCGAACAGATCCATCGGATAGGCGATGTAAGCGATGTCGTCTTCGATGTGGTAGACCTTGGCTTTGTAGAAATCCAGATTGGTCAGTTGGTTGGACCAGACTTCGGTCCACGTGCCGGTCGAGGACTCGGCCGCGACGGCGGCCGACGCTTCGATCATGTCCACGCCCGCAGTGGGCTGGATGCGGAAGGCGCACAGAAGGTCCGTGTCGGACGGGGTATAGTCCGGGACGTAATAGTCGACGGCGTAAGGCCGCACGCCGGCCTGAAAACCTTGAGCTCTGTCGCTGCGAACTTCATCGGCAACGGTTGGCGTGGCAGTAGAACTAATCATGAGCTTCACCTCGTGTGTAACTGGACTGAACGGCAAGGGCGAATGGGGCCCCCTTGTTGTTGATCTTGATTATTCGGGAATGACTCTTTGAACTGCAGACACACGCTTCCCAACTCGGAACATCCTCGACGTTGAAAGCGTATGCCACGGGACAGGGCGCGATGCTCGACGAACGGCCGGGCAACTGACTTCGCCAAGAATCACGCGCTAGATGACAAACACAACGGATCCTCCTTCCTGCTTTACTCGATTTGCGGTTCAGGAGAATGCCGTTTCAGCGTTGCCTTGGGAACTGGGAAAATCGTGGTCTATTTGGGGAGGAAACCCAAAGGCGAGCAGGCAAAAAGCCTCTCATGCCCCTGCGAAGCCATGCCTTGTTCGGACCGAGTTTACCGATGGCTAGATGACAGACGGCCACTACAGGAATTGTTTGCCATGGGAGCGATGAGCGCTACTTGCCGGGGGGCAGCACTGTGGTTCCGGTGGCCCAGGCGCCGGTGCTGGTGTCGGTGAAGGCTTCCGGCTGGCGGCCGGTGCGCTGCTGATACTCGGCCATGATCGCATCCAAAGCGGCATCGACACGCGGCGATTGGTCGGCGAGGATGGCGACCGTTCCCCCGCTGCCTCCGCCGGTGATCTTGGCGCCATAGAAGCCATCCGGCTCGTGCTGGCGAACCAGATCCACCAAGAGATCGCACTCGTCGGCGCCCAGCAGGGCGTTGTTGGTATAGGAGAGGTGCGAGGCGTACATCAGGTGTCCGGCCTTGTCGAACGCCGCTCCCTGCTCGCGCGTGCCCTGGGGATGCTGGCCGGCTTCTTCGAGGAATTCGATGAACTGCCGGACGCGCCGGGCTTCCATGACGTGGTGATCCATTGCCTGTTGGACGTGATAGTCCACATCGGGATCGACAGTGGTCGCCTTGTCGATGGTGGAGCCGTAACGATCGAGAAAATCGCGGCCTTTCATGCTGGTGGGCAGGTAAGGCCGGAAAAGTTTCTTGTAATCTTCCTGATCCAGATTCGCCAGGTATCCGTTCATGGGGTCGCCGACGAGGGTTCGCCTTGCGGCGGACGCCATCTCGTGCATCTTGGCGAGGATCATGCGATGGCCCATGAAGGCGGCGCAGCGGGTCTTGCCGTACATGCCCCCGCCGACGGAGTGCTTCACGTGGGAGTTGATCCCTATGACGCGAACCCCTTTGGGCAGATGCAGTGCCGGCTGAAGCTGGTGCGGCTGGCAGAGCAGGCGCAACAGCGAAGCGGGCTGGCCGGTGATGCTCGTGACCTGGTCCATGATGCCGCACGGGGCGCCGACGATGCGGTTTTCGACCTGCTGGCAGAGAACCGCCATACGCAGGGGATCGAGCCGCTTGTTGGGATCGAGTTGCTTCTCGCGCAGGCCGAAATGATCCGCCAGGTTGATCATCGTGGCGACCTCGATGGCCGCCGATGATGAAACCCCAACCCCCAAAGGCACCGTCGAGAGCAGCGCCAGGCTCAGGCCGGCGAGCTTGGGATCTTTCAGGTCGATGTACCCCTGTTCATGCAGCACAAACAGGCAGCCCACCAGATACCCCGCCCAACGCCGCCCGGGCTCGGCAAAGTCTTTTCGCAGGGAATCGGCCGATTGCTCCGCCAGGGCATCCAGGGAGATTCGCAGGGTAAAGGGCTGATGCTCGTCGAGCAGGTTGAAGGAGAAGACCTGCAACTGGCGATCGGCACGCTGCTGCATCGCCATGGCGGCGGCGCGATCGAGGGTGGCTTCGCACACCAGCGAACCGGTGTAGTCGGCAATTCCCCCCATGACATCCAGCCGACCCGGGGCCCGGCTGAGTCGGATAGGCTTGGCCGAGTCAAATTCCGCCGACAGCTCCTCGCGGACACGCTTCAGCAAAGCCGGCACGGGCTCAAGGCTGAGTAGTGGGCTGGGTGTTGGATGGGGTGGTTGGGCGGCTTGTGGGTCCAACGGGTGCCTCCTGCCCTTCGATGACTACGCGGTCGAAGAATCGGCCGCCGGTGCTGGACCGGAACATCGCGGTCAAAACGTACGTCTTATCGGGGCTCAATTGCGGATAGGAAAGCTGGAATGTGTAGGTTCGACTGGTGCGGTTCCAACGGGCGATCTGGTCTTGCGAAGAGGCCATGGGCCCGATCCAGGGGTTGACCAGGCGCGCCCCGCGAGGCTCGGGATTGCCCTGGCGGTAGTCAAACAGCTCAAACATCACCGTTCCGCAGGCCTTGGTGGGGTCGCCAAACTGGTCCTGGAATTCCAAAAGCACTTCAAACCCATCGGGCTTGCCATCGCCGGTCCAGTCTTTCATCTGGGTGAAAATGGGGTGGATGCGCATGGCCGTCGGGCCAAACAATGAACTCTCGCTAGCGACGGGTTCATCAATCTTGGGCTGCGAGCAGCCGACCAGCAACAGCAAAGCAAGCATAGAGGCAGAGAGCCGCATGCCCGGCAATGTATGCGGGGAAAGGGCGGGGGGCAAGAGGTGGGGCCAACAGGCCGGAGCCAGGGGCGACGGGCCAAGGGGGCAGAAAGAAGGCAACGGCAGGTGCTCGAGAGACTATGCAACTAAAAAGAGAGAGGTAGCCATGCGAGGTCGGATGGCGGCGATGTTAGGCGTGGTCTTGGTAACCCAAGTGACACTGGCGACGGAATTGGGTGTCCGCGATAGCCAATTCACCATCGACGGCAAACCAACCTTCCTGTTGGGGTGCAGCTACTATGCTGGCCTGGGCGCCAGTCCGCAGACCCTCGAGAAGGATCTCGACGGGCTGCGAAAACTCGGCTTCAACTGGATTCGCGTCTGGGCCACCTGGGCGGGGTTTGACCAGGATGTTTCCGCCGTCGATGCGTTGGGCCAGCCGCGTCAGGAGTATGTGAAGAGGCTTGAGAAGCTCGTGGCCGAGTGCGACCAGCGCGGCATGATTGTCAATGTAACGCTTTCCCGCGGGAATGGCCTGAACAAGGCGGGAAGTCTGACGGACTATGAGGCCCACCAGCGGGCCGTCGAGACGATCGTTACGACGTTGAAGCCCTACCGGAACTGGTACATCGATCTGGCCAATGAGCGCAATATCCGGGACCCACGGTATGCCAGCATTGAGGACCTGGCCAAGCTCCGAACGCGGGTCGCGAAGCTGGACCCAACGCGTCTGGTGACGGCTTCGCATACGGGGGAGGCCTCGAAGGAGGAGCTTGCGAAGTATCTGCAGCAGGTGAAGGTCGATTTCTTCTCGCTGCACCGCCCGCGCGAGGCCTCTTCGCCGAAGCAGACCGAATTGCGGTCGCGGGAAATCCTGGGCTGGATGAAGGAGCTTGGCCGGGTCGTGCCGCTTCATTACGACGAACCCTTCCGCCGGGGCTACAGCCAATGGCAGCCGAGTGCCGAGGACTTTCTGATCGACCTGCGCGGCGCCCAGGCTGGCGGTGCCGCCGGCTGGTGCTTCCACAATGGCGACCAGCGCGGCACCCGCGACGGCCAACCTCGCCGCTCGTTTGACCTGAGTGAAAAAACGCTCTTCGACCAACTCGATGACCAGGAGCAGCGGTTTTTCGAGATGCTCAAACAACGTTGACCCAAATTGCCAACGTAGGGTGCGCTTTAGCGCACGTCTTTGCTTTCGCGTGCGCTAAAGCGCACCCTACGCGAGATATCACCACGCCGGGAGCGGAGTGGAGCGACGACCCGGATTGTCTTTCTCCCCAGCAACCCGTATTCCCCACGAATCCGCGTTCATCTGCGTTTATCTGCGGCCCATCATTCAAATAACGACATCTGCCCATCCCCTGGCCAGCGGAACTTATCGGTACACAATTCCAGATCTTCGCGATTGAGCCCGGCCTTGCGACAGGCCAGTTTGAATATGCCCCGGATCTGTTCCGCGAAAACCCCTTCGCATTTCATCCGATGGCCAAAACGCGGGTCGCTCAGTGCCCCGCCATGCATTTCGCGAATGCGATTGAGCACCTTCTCCTTGCGATCGGGCATATGCCTTGCCAGCCAGTCCTCCAGTAGCGTCCCCACCGCCC